>JAYUYF010000625.1:0-3123 GCA_043752605.1 Roseiflexaceae bacterium | reverse complement strand
CCAGCGCATCGCTAAATGTGCGCATCACGATATGCACATTGGCGCGGTGGCTGCGCGCCGCGAGCCCGACTTGCAGGTTCACCAGGTCATCGCTCGTCGCCGCCACCACCGAGAAGGCTTCGTTGAGACCGGCGCGCCGCAGCACGCTCACATCGCGCGCATCACCAATGATCGTCGTCACATCCGGCAGGCGCGCCACACGCTCGGCAAACGAATTGATCGCATCATCAAGCCGGACGACAATAATCCGCGGCCGCCGTTCGAGCGCGTACAATTGCCGCACCACGCGGTAACCCACTCGGCCGAGCCCACACACGATCACCGCGTTGTGTTCTTCGGTGGGGTGCTGCAGCTGCGCCACACCCAGAAACGCGAGCGACGTATCGCGCATATTCGCCAGCCGCACCCGTTCGAGTTCGGCCAACTCGCCCACCACCGCCACCCGGTCACCTGTGCTCAGCCGCGTCAATTGCTGCGAACTCTGCGGCCGCCCATCCGCACTCTGATGGTCGATGACGCGAATCGCCGCGCGCTGCTCGACCGTATGAATAAAATTGGCAAAGCTGCTATCGGGCTGGATGATCAGTTTCGAAATACCCAGCAGATGCCCGGCCACTGGTATCACATAATCGACCTCGCGGCTCACCGCTGCGGCGGCGATCGTCGGCGCGGCCAGCGCCGATGCGCTGAAGCAGGTGTTCTTGCCAAGCGCTCGCTCAACGTTGCGGTCCAGGTCTTCGTTGAAGATCCGCAGCACCAGCCGCACGGTCGGGTGCTCGTTACGCGCGTTGAGCCCGATCTCGATATTCACCAGATCGTCCGCGATCGCGCAGATGATCGCGCGCGCGTGTGCGATACCAGCCTGCTGCAATACCCTGCGCACGCGTGCATCGCCGTGCACGACCGGGATGCGCTGCGCCAGTGTCGCGGCGACAAATTCGCCACCCCACTCGCGCTCGATGACGACGACCTCGTACCCCGCTTCAGCCAACTGCTGTGCCGTGCGCCAGCCTACCCGGCCCAGCCCGCACACGATCACGTGCTCGCGGTAGGTCGAGGCGAGCGAGACCTGCCATTGCTCGACACGCCCGGCTTTGTCGAGCACCAGCCGACCAAAATTGAGTACACTCTGGAAGATCAGCGCCAGCCCGAGCAGCGGCGTGAAGAAGAAGACAAATACGCCGAGGAGATCGCCCGCCGGAAACGCAAGCCCGCTTTGCAACGACATGAGTTGCACGGTGGCGTACAACGCCTCGCCCACATCGCGCGGCCGTGGCGATGCTGCCGTCGCCGGGTACCCAAATAGCAGATACAGGCTTGTGACCGTCGCGAGCAGTGCAAATGTGATCAGGACAAACCGGGTCTCGACAAGCAAGACGCGAAAATCGTACAGGTTGGCGCGCGCAAGCCGCACGATGCGGCGCAGGCGCGTGCGCGGGCTCCGCGATCGCATGCTGGCTCCAACTCAAATACACCGCTAATGATAGCATATTCCGCGTTGCACAGTTTTTGTTATACTATATGCTAACTAACCGATGACAAACGTGTTATCGGCTGTTTGGAGGAGAGCGACGTGATGCCGTTCATCGATATGGGGTACATTATCTGGGTGCTCGTACCGACCCTGATCATTTCAGGGTTGGTGCAGCTGTACACCCGCAGCGCATTTGGCAAATGGGGCAAGGTGCGCAATAGCCTGAATATGACCGGCGAACAGGTCGGCCAGATCCTGGTGCAGCGCGCGCCGACGCTCTCGCAGAGCAGCCCCAACATTAGCATCGGTGGCGCACGTGGTCAGGGTATGCCCGCAATCACCCTCGAACGCGTCGGCGGCGAGTTGACCGATCATTATGATCCGACAAGCCATACGGTGCGAATGTCGGACACGACCGCGTCCCAGCCGTCGGTACTGGCGATGGCGGTTGTCGCGCACGAGCTTGGCCACGCCGAGCAGCACGCGCAGCATTCGCCGCTCATTCTGGCGCGCAATTTCCTGCTGCCCGCGCTCCAGTTCAGCCCGATGGCCTCATACATCCTGATTATGATCGGGTTGTTTCTCAACTTCACCGGCGCACTGTGGCTTGGCATCCTGTTCTTTGGCATCACCGTGATCTTCGCGATCCTGACGCTGCCGGTCGAATTCGATGCGAGCTTCCGCGGCCTGCGCCTGCTGCGCGAGAATAATATGCTGCGCACCGCCGAGGACGGCGATGGCTCGCGCGCGGTGCTGATGGCCGCCGGTGCCACCTATGTGGCTGCGGCGATCACCTCGGTGCTCCAGTTGCTGTATTACCTCAACCTCGCCCGCAGCCGTTAGTACCAACCCCGCCGGTAGCGACGCAAAATTCCGCGTCGCTACCGGCGGGGTTCTTTTTTTGCTCGGCAACAACCGCGTGTCTTTACGGCGTGCCAGCACGCTCCGTCGCTGGCGTCCGTTGTGGCTCCGGGTACGCCCGCTGGGTATCCGGCGCAGCATCCGCACCCGGTTCGGGCGTGAGGGTGCCGATCACGTACGACATTGGGGTCGGCTTGGCGGGATCTAAGGTGGGTTGCGGGGCCATAGTGGGCGGGTAGTACTCTGGTTTAGGTGTGTAGCTCATCCTCATCTGCGACAGATCTTGGGTTGGCACGAATACCGCCTCTGCATCACCGTGCGTAATCCGGTCGATTAGCTCGGCAACCGTAATGGGGAAGTAGTAGTTGGGCGGCTGTACGTTGCGGTCGGTACACAACGTGTCGCCAATAATCTCATAGCGCCCGCCACGGTCCGGAAGACTGTAGACGGTTGCCCCCGCATTGAGCGGATCGGGCACCGCCTGCAGAAACAGCACGAGTTCCTGTCCGCGTCGGAACGTGAGCGGACTGGGTTCTTGCGAGACTGGCCCGTCTGGTGTGGGTGGTTTGGGCGCGCCGGCAGTGGCAAGCGGAGGGCCGGGTTGTGTAAGCACTACCGTCACGAGCTTGTCGCCCTTATAGCTGGTACGGACGGTGAGGGTCGCATAGGTCAGAGTCGCCATGTATTGTGGATGAAAATCCGACGGTACCTTGAGCGCGCGGGTCTCGACCGCATCTATCGTCCCGTGGACGATCAGGTCAGCATCGCGGGTCAACTCGGTAACCGTT
>JAYUYF010000624.1:0-3128 GCA_043752605.1 Roseiflexaceae bacterium | reverse complement strand
ATCTATCCAGGTGTTTGGTGATGGTGCGCAGATCCGCGATTTCAACTATGTTGATGATGTGGTCGATGCCATGTTGCTCGCAGCCGCTTCGCCCGCCGCCAACGGTCAGATATTTAATCTGGGCAGCGACGAGACGATTAATCTCAAGGATCTGGCGGCGCTGATGGTCGAAATCCACGGCAGTGGTCATTTTGATGTCGTGCCGTTTCCGCCCGAGCGCAAGGCGATCGATATCGGTGATTACTATGGTGATTACCGGCTCATCAGAGGTAAGCTCGGCTGGCGGCCAAAAATCGATCTGCGTCAGGGTCTGGCGCGCTCGCTAGCGTATTATCAGCAGGAGCGCGAGCATTATTTTTAGGCCGCGTTGTAGGGCCGATGTATCTCGGCGCGTAATTGTGATCATGCGTGAATGCTTCGGCCCTACGACGCATGACGATGCGGTTGCAAAAGGAGAGCAGGATGCAGGTACCATTTGGCGATTTGAAGCGGCGCTATGCGGCGCTGAAGCCCGCGATCGATGCAGCGACGGCGCGGGTGTTGGCGAGCGGTTGGTATATTCTTGGGCCCGAGGTGCGGGCGTTCGAGGCGGCATTTGCGTCATATATCGGTGTCGCACACGCGATTGGGGTGGCCAACGGCACCGAGGCGATTTCGCTCGTGCTGGCAGCACACGGGATTGGTGCGGGCGATGATGTGATTTGTGTGGCAAATGCGGCTATGTACGAGGCGCTGGCGGTGGTGGGGCTTGGTGCGCGCCCGGTGTTTGTCGATATCGACGTGCAGACGATGAACATGGATCCGGCGCTGATCGAGGCGGCGATTACGCCGCGCACGCGTGCGATCGTGCCGGTGCATTTATACGGGCGCATGGCGGCGATGGAGCCGATTTTAGCGATCGGGGCGCGTCATGGGGTGCCGGTAATCGAGGATTGTGCTCAGGCGCACGGAGCAACCTACTATGGACGAAACGCGGGTAGCATTGGCGTCGCTGGTTGCTTCAGCTTCTACCCGACAAAGAACCTTGGTGGTTTTGGGGATGGCGGCGCACTGGTGACTGATAATGCCGAGCTTGCGGCAAAGGTGCGGCGGCTACGCACGTATGGCTGGGAGCGCAAGTATGATACCGTCGACCGTGGCGGTCTGAATTCGCGGCTCGACGAACTACAGGCGGCTATTCTGGCGGTGATGTTGCCACATCTCCCCGCGCAGAACGCACGGCGGGCGGCGATCGCGGCACAGTATGATGCCGGGCTGCACGACGTGCCGGGGCTTACACTACTTGCTGCGCCCGATGATGGTGACCATGCCTACCATCTGTATGTCGTACGGCACACACAGCGCGTCGCGCTGCAGACGGCGCTGCAGGAGCGCGGGATCGGCACGGATGTGCATTATCCCTATCCTGCGCATATGCAAGCAGCATATGCCGAATTCGCCCCGACCGCTGGCCTGCCCGTAACCGAGCGTGCGGCGGGCGAGGTGCTCTCACTGCCGATGTACCCCGAATTGACCGACGACGAGGTCGCGTTGGTGGTGACGGCGGTGCGCGATGCGTGTGTCGGGTTGGCGAATTTATAAGGCGTTCGGTCGGGGTCAAGGTAAGCGCGTGGGTGTCGCGCTGCCCACGCGCTTACCTTGACCCTGACGATCGCTCGTGCGGCGCGTGAAACGAGGGGGGAGATGGAGATCGCTGAGATGCCGGTGCAGCGGCGGGGCTGGTGGCGCGTGTGCGCACTGGCATTGCCGGTGATCGGCGAAAACTTGCTGCAGACGACGATTGGGATCGTGGATACCTGGCTGGTGAGCCGGGTCAGTCTTGCAGCGTTGGCAGGTGTTGGTGCCGCGTTGCAAGTGATCTTTGTGATGATTGCTGGCTTGAGCGCGCTGAGCGTCGGCGCTTCGGTGCTGGTGGCGCAGGCTTACGGCGCGGGTGATCTGGTGCGCGCCGGGAATGTCGCGCGGCAGGCGCTGGTCTGGGCGCTGATCTTCTCGTTACCGGTGGCCGTTGTCGGCACATTACTTTCGCCCCAGCTAGTTGCACTTTTCGGGCTGGCGCCGGATGTGGCGCGGATCGCCGACGACTATTTGCGGGTGATGCTGGCGACAATAACCACATTGACCGTCATGACGATCGCGGGCGGGGTATTGCGCGGGCTAGGTGACACGCGCACTCCGCTGCTTGTAGCGGCGCTGGCAAACATCATCCATGTCGTCTTGAGCTGGGCGTTGATCTCGGGCGAACTGGGGCTCCCGGCGCTGGGTGTGGTGGGTGCGGCGTGGGGTACAGTGGTTTCGCGGCTGGTGGCACTGCTGATCCTCGTCGCTGTACTGTTGCGCGGGGTGCGCGGCGTACGGATCAGCGGCCGTGCGGGCTGGCGGCCGCAACGCGTCATTATTTGGGGGATCGGCGCGATCGGGTTACCTGCGGCGATGGAAGAACTGCTGGTGATCGTGGGTTTTGCGATGCTGACGCCAATTGCCGCAGTGTTGGGAACAGCGGCGCTTGCCGCACACCGGATCGTGATCACCTTGCTTGCGATCTCATTTTTGCCCGGGTTCGGGTTAAGTCTGGCGGCAACGACGCTGGTTGGGCAGGCGGTGGGTGCGCGTGTTTGGCGTGATGCACGTGAATCGGTGCGGGTGGCCATGATCCTGGGGATGGTCTGGATGGGCGGTCTGGGCGCGTTATTCTTTCTGTTTGCCGAGCCTCTGGTACGCTTTTTTGGCGATGACCCGCAGATGGTGCGTGATGGTGTGGCGGCGTTGCGGATCGTCGCACCGGCGCAGGTGCTCTGGGCAGGGACATTTATCTATGCGGGGGCATTGCGCGGCACTGGCGACACACGCACCCCGCTGATTATTTCGAGCATCGCCATGTGGTTTGTGGTTGGCTTTGCTTGGCTTGCCGTGACGTTTGTACAGCAGAGCCTGATGGCGGTGTGGGTCTCGTTTCTGATCGCTGCGCCGCTGGAAGCCTGGTTGTTGCGGCGTGCGTGGTTGCGCACCGAGATGCCAGAGCGGGTGGCGATCTAGGGCGGACGCATCCGTTCGGGCGGGTGGCGGAGGGCGGACGACCGTTCGGGCGGGTGGCGGGGTGGCGGATGCATCCGTTCGGGCGGGTGGCG
>JAYUYF010000623.1:0-16489 GCA_043752605.1 Roseiflexaceae bacterium | reverse complement strand
AGCGAATCTCAGAACGGTTGAACCCGTCGACAATTGCGCTCCCCCGCTCCCATCTGGAGCGGGGGCCGGGGGGTGAGGTCAGCCGGGCGCAACCAATCGGGGATTTGCTCTAATAGCCGTCCACCGAGCGATACGTCAGGTCGTAAAAGCGCGTCGTCGCCGCATCGAAACGCATCGGCACCACGCCCACCGGGCCGTTGCGATGCTTCGCGATGTGGATCTCGGCGATGCCCTTCTTGTCCGTGTCCTTGTTGTACAGCTCCTCGCGGTAGATAAACATCACGATATCCGCGTCTTGCTCGATGCTGTTGTGGACGACGATGTCATTGGCGACAAAGTTGTGCAGACCTTCGACTGTAAGGTCGTACACATCTTCTTCTCCGTCTGGCTCAATTGATGTGATGCTGTCCCAGTAGACATCGCTTGTTGCGAGTAGCTGAATCACATCACATTGAACAACTTGCGACAGGCGCAGCGCTCGTTCGCGATTATACAGACCGGTACCGCAATAGGCGTTGCCAAGAGCGAACTGCATTTCCCTTGCTGTTAATCCTGCCACTTTCATTGCTGGTACTGCGCGAAGCCGCCACACTTCTCGAGGGAGTATGTCACGATTTGTGTTTTCGATACTATTGAACAAACGCTCGAAAATTGCTTCCTGATGAACTGGCTTGATACTTCCTATCGAACCAACCAGCTCGAAAAATCGCAAAATCGACGACCTCCCGCTGATGGATACGTGATGCTGGTCTCTTCCCTTCACACCCTGAGACTGAGAACGCAACCTTGCGACGATGCCTAATTTCAACAGGAGCGATTGTACGTCGCGAGCGAGTTGTGGGCTGCTCGATGCGTAGTAAATACTTGCATAGTGTTTTTTGCCACTGCTTAGATTTACGCACCCGTCGGTAGCCCAAAGATGACGAAGAAAAACTGCTATCTGCTCACTTGGTTGCTGGAAGACACTATCAGGTACGCGCTTTTCATAAGAGCGCAGTCCAAAGATGCCTAGGCTATCGAGCCAGGCTGCGATGGGATTGCGTTTTCCGTGAGTTAGCCGGTAACTGGCTGGCAGGTACACTTGATACCACTGTCGTTCACGACTGATACGGGGTGCGAGCAAATCACCAAATGCAGTGTTTGCCAGTTGCACAACGGTCTCGGCAAGCAGCAGATCATTTGTCGTATAGTGAATTGGTTGGCGCGGCAAGGTGCATCCATCGCCAATGAGATGTCCGAGCAGACCAAGTTGCGCATCGCTGACCGAGGCACCAGTCGTATTCGGCAAGGTACGTGGGAGCGCAATTCGTGCCTCAGCGTCGAGTTCGTCTAGCCGTTTCCAGCCATTCATCGTGAGAAACTTGTGATTCGCAGTCGCCCGAATCGTCTTGCCAAGGCGTGTCGTCATGCGAAACACGGGTTTGCGACCCGTAGTAAACGCGTTGGTGACCCGGCGTGGTTCGAGTTTCCAGGTTTCGGTATTGAGCGCAAGGACGCAAACATCCGAAGCACCAACGAGCTGATCGATGCGCTGATAACAACCAGTGTCTGGTAAATAGACAAGTGTGTCACCCGTGAGACAGCCCGATTCTCTGAGATCGCTCAGCATCGGGATGTGGCTGGTACGCCCCTCGACGGCGCGGCTCAGCTGCGACAATGCGATCACCGGTACGTTGATTTCGCGCGCCAGTGCTTTGAGCCCGCGGCTGATCTCCGAGACCTCCTGCACGCGGTTGTCGCTCTTGCGGCCAGACATCAGTTGCAGGTAATCGATGATAATCAAATCGATCCCCTTCTCCGATTGCAGCCGCCGCGCCTTGCTGCGCACCTCCATAATGCTGATACCCGCGCTATCTTCGATATAGATCGGCGCTTCCGCCAGCCGCCCCATCGTGGTGATCACGCGCTCCATTTCATCTTCGCGCAACGCACCAAGCCGGATACGGTGCGAATCGATGCCGGTGTCCATCGAAAGCAGCCGCTGCACCAGTTGGTCGCGGCTCATCTCGAGGCTGAACACACCCACCGTGCCGTGCCCGAGCGTTGCGACGTTGTATGCGAGGCTCATCACCAGCGAGGTCTTGCCGACGCCCGGACGTGCGGCGAGAATAATGAGATCCGAGCGTTGCAGCCCGCCGGTGATCTGATCAAGATCACGGTAGCCGGTCGGCACGCCGACGACCTCGCCGCGGTGCTCCTGCAGATAATTAATCTGCTCGTAATAGCTATCGAGCACCGTGCTGATATGGACAAAATCCTGCGTCGCGCGCCGCTGCGAAACCTCGAACAGCGTCGTCTCGGCGCGGTCGAGCGTTGTTTCGAGATCGTCACGCTCATCATAGCCCAGCGCCGCGATCTTGCTGCCGGCTGCGATCAGCTTGCGCAGCATCGCGGTGCGTTCGACGATCCGCGCATAATACTCGACGTGATACGACGTCGGCACCGCGTCGACCAGTTCGCTCAAATAGAGCACCCCGCCGATCGCCTCGAGCCGGCTGGCGCGCCGCAATTCCTCCGAGACCGTGCGCGTATCAGGCGGCACGCGCCGCTGATAACAGGCCAGCATCGCCTCATAGATCTGCGCGTGGCGCTGTAAGTAGAAAAAATCGGCCGTTAGCCATGGGGCAATGGCGATGATTGCTTCACGATTGATGAGCACAGAGCCAAGAACCGCCTGTTCGGCCTCGACACTGCTCGGTGGTTCTGGCATGATCGACATCGGCGTTCTCCACCGCGATATGGCAACTAGCCACAGGTTCTCGACACCCTCTCCCGAGGTTCTCCACAATGGCCCTGAGATGCGACGTGGGGTTTACCTGGCAATCGCCAGATAAACCCCACGTACCCAGAACCAGTTGTACCGCGCAGATTATGCGGCTTCGTCGCCCGTCACATCTTCGGTGGCCGCGCCGATGACTGGCACCTGAACAGCGCCCGCCTCACCCTCGACGATCACCTGCACTGTGGCATCGACACCCGACATCAGCCGCACGATGACCGGGAAGATACCGGTGCGCTTCAGCGGCTCATCGAGTAGCACTTTGCGCCGATCGATCTCGGTACCCAACTCTTTCGTCAGCCGCTCGGTGATATCCATCGTCGTGACCGAACCAAACAACCGATCGCCTTCGCCGACACGCTCGACAAACCGTAGTGTCAGCGCGCCGATCCGCCGTGCCAGCGCCTGCGCATCCGTGCGCGTCGCGTCGTCACGCTTGCGCTGTGCTGTGAGCCGTGCTTCGGCCTGCTTCACTTCGCCGCGCGTAGCCAGGACGGCCATACCCTGCGGGATAAGAAAATTGCGGCCAAAGCCACCCGAAACTTCTTTGATATCGCCAGCTGCGCCGAGCTTCTCGACCGGCTGCGTCAGCAAAACTTTGATCTTGGTACCCACACCAGCTCCTTAAACGCCAATACAGGGACGCGCTTCGGCGGCCACACAATGTTTGTTACTATACCACACGTGGCGGACGATCGTCAAAGTACAGTTTGTGTTTGAATTGTAGAATAAATGCGGAAGAAGCGTACAAAGCATTCTAAAGCGAAATAGCGCTGAATATGATTGACAATCGCGCGCACTGTACGTTAAACTATGGCTACGTATATCGCCTGTGCAAACAGAATACCTTGTGTGAACCCCACAGTAAGGTCCGACATCCTCAGCTGCGGATGGTCATCTGTTGCACTTTAACAATAGCATTTCAGGAGGGCGTCGTGCAAGGTCTTGAATGGGCCCTGCTGGCGTTGGTAGCCGGTCTGGCTGCCGGGGCTGGTATTGGCTATGGAGTATGTCGCAGCGGGATGCAGCACCTTCTTCGTCAACAGGAGACGGAGTCGCGGCTGCAAATTGAGGCTGTGCGTTCAGAGCAGAAGGATGTTGTCTTGCTCGCCGCCGATGAAGCGCTCCGATTGCGCAACGAGGCGGAGGTGCAGGTTCGTGATGCGCGTCAGGCGCTCGCCAAACAGGAAGAACGTATCCAGCGTAAGGAAGAGAATCTCGATCGTAAGCTTGATGGCATCGACCGGCGCGAGCGCCAGTTACAGGTGCGCGAGCGCCAATCCGAGCAGACATTACAGGAGGCCGAGCAATTGCGCGGCCAACAGCGCAGCGAACTCGAACGGATCTCGGTGCTCAACCAGGACGAGGCGCGCGAGATTATTCTCCAGCGTGTCGAACTCGAAGCCCGCGAGGATATGGCGCGCCGTATCCGCGAGACCGAACGCAGTATGCGTGAAGATGCGGATAAGACCGCGCGCAAGGTGATCGGCCTGGCGATCCAGCGCTGTGCATCCGAGTATGTCGCCGAGATCACGGTCTCGACAGTCTCGTTGCCAAGCGAGGAACTAAAAGGCCGCATCATCGGTCGCGAAGGGCGCAATATCCGTGCATTCGAGCAGTTTACTGGCGTCGATATTATCGTCGATGACACACCCGAAGCGGTGACGCTCTCGTGCCACGATCCGGTGCGGCGTGAAGTCGCGCGGCTCTCGCTGACGCGCCTGCTCAAAGATGGACGCATTCATCCGACGCGGATCGAGGAGGTCGTCAACAAGACGCAGCAGGAGGTCGAAGGCCTGATGCGCGAGGAGGGTGAGCGTGTGGCGTACGAGGCCAACGTGCAGGGTCTGCATCCTGATTTGATCAAGTTGCTCGGGCGGCTGAAATACCGCACGAGCTACGGTCAGAACGTGTTGCACCATTCGCTCGAATGCTCGTTGCTAGCGGCGCACATGGCGGCGGAGCTGGGCGCGAACATCAATATTGCGAAGACGGCGGCGCTGCTGCACGATATTGGCAAAGCTGTTGATCACGAAGTCCAGGGGCCGCACGCCTTGATTGGTGCCGAAATCGCGCGGCGGCTGGGCCGGTCACCGGCGATCGTCCACGCAGTAGCTGCCCATCATCAGGATGAGGAGCCGCAGACGGTCGAGGCGTTTCTGGTGATGGCGGCGGATGCGATCTCGGGTGGCCGCCCGGGCGCGCGTCGTGAGACGCTCGATCTGTATATCAAACGGCTCGAAGCGCTCGAAACGGTCGCGACGTCGTTCCAGGGTGTGCAGCGCGCGTTTGCGGTGCAGGCCGGGCGCGAAGTGCGGGTGATGGTGCAGCCCGACTCGATCGATGACCTGGGGAGCATTCATCTCGCACGCGATGTGGCCAAGAAGATCGAAGAGAGTTTGCAATATCCCGGTCAGATCAAGGTAACCGTCATCCGCGAGACGCGCGCGGTCGATTATGCACGATAAGATCTTCGTGGTGGCTGGTGCCGCCACTCGTCCAAGTGGCACGTCGGAAGCACGACGATCGAAGGAGACTACTATGACTGCCAGCCAGCCACCATCGATCCGCTCTGCACCATCTGGTGCGAGCAGCGCGGTCAGTATCCTTGCGCCGGTACACAGTGCCGAGGTGCTCAAGGTCTCGACGCGCTCGCGCCCTAGCGCGGTCGCCGGGGCAATCGCGGGTGTCATCCGCGATCGCGGCACGGCCGAGATCCAGTCGATCGGTGCTGGTGCCACCAATCAGGCGATCAAGGCGGTGGCGATCGCCCGCAGTTATCTCAGCGAAGAGGGCGTCAATATCGTCTGTACACCATCGTTTATCGATGTGTCGATCGATGATGAGGAGCGCACCGCGATCCGGTTGCTGGTCGAGCGCCGCTGATCGTTTTGTGTCTCTCGGGTGGCGATGAGCAGTTGCTCATCGCCATTTTTTTTGGTGGAGACCGGTGCTATGCTATACTGCGGCGGGTTGAGTGAGGAGGTGGCGCGTGTCATTTGTCGTGATTGCCAGCGCCAACGGACGTGTTGGCATCGATGTCGCCTATGCGGTGCTTGCGCGTGGTGGCAGCGCGCTCGATGCCGTCGAGGCCGGTACCCGGCTCGTCGAGGATAATCCGGCAGATAATTCGGTGGGCTACGGTGGCTACCCAAACCTGCTCGGCGATGTCGAGCTCGATGCTTCGATTATGGACGGCACGGCGTTGCGCGCAGGCGCGGTGGGCGCGTTACAGGGCTACCGCGCCGCGATTACCGTCGCGCGCCGGGTCATGGAGGATCTGCCGCACGTGATGCTCGTCGGCGCGGGTGCTGCGCGCTTTGCCGCCGAGATCGGGCTGGTGGCCGAAAATTTGCTCACGCCCGAGGCAGCTGCCACATGGCGCGTCGGCGTCAGCGCGGGTGATCTGCCCGCCGACCTGGCCGATACTGCGGCGCTGGCCAGCACGCTGCTGGCGCGTGCGCGCGGGCTGGTGCGTGATCCCGAGCACGTGACGGGCACGGTCAATTTTATCGCCCGCGATGCCGCCGGCCGGATCGCGTCGGCCGTCAGCACCAGTGGCTGGGCGTGGAAGTATCCCGGCCGTCTGGGTGATTCGCCGATCATCGGGGCGGGCAACTACGCTGATGATCGGTATGGTGCTGCGGCGTGTACCGGCTGGGGCGAGGCCGCTATTCGTGCAGGGACTGCGCGCACAATCGTCGCGTCGCTGCGCGCCGGGCAGCCGCTTGCGGATGCGTGTGCCGCGGCATTTGCCGATCTCGATCCGATCCTGCGTGGCACGGGCAACTCGATGAGTCTGATCGCGCTCGACCGCACGGGTGGCCATACGGCCTACTCGAGCAGCCCGGATCGCACCTACGTCTTCCGCGAGGCGGGGATGGATCAGTTTGGTGAGCGCCCGCGCATCTGTATTTCGGCCGATACGACACCGTGATCATGCGCGTGCGTGGCCGGGTGCTGCTGGTGCTGCTGCTACTGATGTGTGGGTGCAGTGCCGCGCCGCCCGCAGCGCCGGTGCGCAGCGCTGATGCTCCTGCGCCGGTGGTGGTACTCTGGCACGGCTGGTATGGCCGCGAGCAACAGGCGCTCGCGCGTATCGTCGAGCGCTTTAATCGCTCACAGACACTCGGTGCGGTGCGCCTCCAGCCGGTGGCGCTCGCGAGCATGGCGTCTGAGATCGCGGCAGCACGCATGGCTGGTGGTGGTTCACAACTCGCACTGGTGCCGGCGACCTGGCTTGGCGCGCTGGTGGCCGCCGATAGCGTCGCGCCGCTCGATGATGTCCTGCCAGCGGCTGAACGTGATGCATTGCTGCCGGTCACGCTTGCGGCTGCCCATGTCGGCAGCGATGCGGTTCCTCAGCCGCTGCGTGGTGTGCCGCTGCGCTTTGATACGACTGCCCTGTTTTATGATGCGCGCAATCTGCTCGTGCCCGCCGAACAGACCGACGGACTCTTCGACCAGCTGCGCGCGCTGGCAGATCCGGCCGCTGCGCCGCCGCTCTGGGGCATGGCGCTGAATCTGACGCCCGATATCGCGCTTGGCTATTTGCCTGCATTCGATGGCCAGATCCTCGATACGAACGGCACTCCGGTGCTGGCTACCGCCGGGCGTGCCGGGGCTGAGGCCTGGCTCACCTGGCTGGCGGCGCTCCAGCGTGACCCGCGCCTGTTTGTGCGTATCGATGATGGTGCCGAGGTCGATCGGGTGCTGCGTGATACGCGTGGTCTTGCCACCTTCGACTGGGCGCACCGGCTGCAGTTGTACCGTAATCTCTGGGGCGATGCGCTGGGTGTTGCGCCGTTGCCCGCCCTGAGTAGCACCGGCAAGCCGCCACAGCCATACGTTGCCGTCGATGTGCTGACACTCAATCCCGGTGTGAACGCGGCTGAGCAAGGCATTGCTGAGGCCTTTTTGCAGTTTGCGATTAGCGCAGAGGCACAACACGTGTTGCTTGCCGCCGATATTCAGCCCGTGCGCCGGATCACGCTCGACGAGAGTCCGCAGGCGCGCATCGCGGCTGTCTTTCGGACGCAGGCTGAGCGCGGTGTGCCCTTGCCCAATGAGACACAGAATCAACTGGTCGATGAGGAATTGCGCCTGATGTATCGTCGGGTGCTGAGCGGCCTCACTGCACCCGCAGATGGCATTGCCGAAGCTGCCGCACGGATCGAATCGCGTCTTGCCAATGGTGACGCGCCATGAGCGCCTTTACACTTCTCTGTGCAGTGCCGCAATGCCCTGTTGCTCTCTGCCGCAAAGTGTAGTAGAATATTTAAGGATGACGCTCTGTTACGCACAATATTGTGTGGCTTTGCGCGCGCTGTGGATACCGAACCCGGGTTGGATGTTCGGATGGCCTTGAGGAGGGTCTGAATGGCTAGCAGAACCGAAGATATGGTGCGGCATCTCAAAGCGCTACAGATGAACACGCCGGATATTGAAGCGTCTGCGGTCGTCAGCGTAGATGGGCTGATCATGGCGTCGGCTTTGCCCGCCGATGTGGAAGAAGATCGGGTATCAGCCATGAGTGCCGCAATGCTCTCCCTCGGCGAACGCATTGCTAATGAGCTCAAACGTGGTCAGCTCGATCAAGTCTTTGTGCGCGGCGAAGCTGGCTACGTGGTGCTGGTCTCGATTGGTGACGAAGCTGTGCTGACGGCGCTTGCGCTCAATCGTGCCAAGCTTGGTCTTGTTTTCCTCGAAATGAAGCGCACCGCCAACGAACTACTCAGCCTGGTCTAAGCGCTGGGTGATGTTCTCAGCGGGTCAGGTTCTCCCTGGCCCGCTTTTGTGTGTTTGACGCTCAGCATGTTCCACCACTATAATCCGCTGTACATGCGCCCAGCTGTGGGGAGGTAGCAATGACGACCGAGAACGCTTCAAGTGTGCAGATGCTGCACGCAAAATACAATGCCGAAATTGATACGTCACGTCGCGAGATCGCCGAAATTGAGATGCTGATCCGCCAGAATACCAGCGAAGTCGAGAAGCTCCAGCAACGCGAGATGACAATTACCAGCCGCCTGCGTGATCTCGAAGTCAATGCCGAAAAATATAGCAAGACTGACATCAAAAATATCTTTCAGTCAGCACAGGAGGCACAAATTCGGCTGCTCTCGACGCGCGCGCAGCTTGAGCAGCAGCAGATGCGATTTAAAGCAATCAAGCAGCGTCAATCCGAGTTGTTTGAGTTGGTCAACGCAATTGAACCGCTGATTGTGCTGGCACCAGCGGCCGGGCGCGGCCGCGCAGCTGATAGTGGTGATGACCAGATCGCGCGCGTGATTGAGGCACAAGAGAGAGAGCGGCAGCGAATTTCGCTCCAGATGCACGATGGCCCGGCACAGTCAATGAGCAATCTGATGCTGCGCGCCGAGATCTGTCAGAAGCTGATCGATCGCGATATTGATATGGCGCGCACCGAACTTGGTGAGCTCAAATCGGCGATCAATATCACGCTGCAAGATACGCGCCGTTTTATCTTTGATCTACGCCCGATGACGCTTGATGATCTGGGGCTGGTACCAACGCTGCGGCGCTTTACGCAGCAGTTCACCGAAAAGACCAAGGTCGATGTTCAGCTCAGCTGCCAGAACGCCGACTCACGGTTGCCACAGCATTACGAGGTGGCGATCTTTCGCTTCATCCAGGAGGCGCTCAACAACGTAGCGAAACACGCCAGTTCGCCCACTGCGCGCGTGCGGCTCGATGTCGGCAGCGATGGTATTCACATCTCAATCGATGATGACGGTATCGGCTTTTCGGTGCACGAGGTGCTCGCAGATACCGGGAGCCGCCATACGATGGGGCTCGCAATGCTACGCCAGCACGCTGAGTCGTTGCTACGCGGCGAGTTTGGGATCGAGAGTACGATGGGTCGTGGTACCCGTGTTGCGGCAGTTATTCCGCTCCCATAAGCGTGTAGCCGCTAGTACCAACTCTGTCGGGACTATCGCGCTATTGGATTAGTAATGCGAGTATGCTATATTAGCAATGTAGTCGTAATCGTTCTTATGGAGGTTCCAAAATGGTTCGCAGCTTTTTCGCCAAGGAAGAGGGTCAGGGTCTCGTCGAGTACGCGCTCATCCTCGTGCTCATCGCAATCGTCGTCATCGGTATCCTTACCCTGCTCGGTAACCGCGTCAGCGCCGTGTTCAGCGACATCAACAGCGGCCTGAACCCGTAATTCCCATCGCGATGGTACTCGCCCCGCGCCGACATTCGTCGGCGCGGGGTTTTTGTTAGTACTTGGGCATCGTCGGGTCGATATCGTCTGCCCAACGCAGCGTACCACCCGTCATATTCCACACCTGCCGAAATCCGCTCTGCCGCAAGAAATCAGCCGCCTGCGCGCTACGGGCACCGCTGCGGCAATAGACGATCGTTTCGCGCTGCGGGTCGAGTTCTCCCACACGCTGCGGCAATTCGCCAATCGCGATCCGTATTGCTCCCGGCAAATGACCAAGGTTCCACTCGTACTCCTCGCGGACATCCAGCAGTAGCGGCGCGTCAGTCTCGGCTGCGCGTGCAGCAACCTGCGCGGGCGTCAGATCGGCTCCAGGCATCACATGCTCACTTTCATCAAGCTGGGCGATTGGCAGGGAAGGGGGTTCGTGCGGCGCATCACCACACAGCGGGCACGCCGGGTTCCGCGCGATTGCGATTTCGTCAACCCGCATCGTCAGCGCATCGTAGAGCAGCAGCCGCCCCCGCAGCGTCGTGCCGATGCCGGTCACGATTTTGATGACTTCGGTCGCCTGTATCGTTCCTATCACCCCTGGTAGTACGCCCAGTACGCCGCCAGTGGCGCAATCTGGCACAAGGTTGGCTGGTGGCGGCGTGGGGTACAGGCAGCGGTAGCACGGGCCACCAGCGGCTGGGTAAAACACGGTGACCTGTCCATCGAACTGGTAGATCGAGCCATACACAAGCGGCCGCGTGTGGCGTGCGCTCGCGTCTGTCAGCAGGTAGCGTGTGGCAAAATTGTCGGTGCCATCGACAATGACATCATACGCCGCGACCAGCGCATCGATATTGCTGGCATCAAGCCGCAGCCGGTAGGTCTCGATTGCGATCGTTGGATTTAGATCGCTGAGGCGGCTGTGCGCCGAAGCGACCTTTGGCATAGCCAGCATTCCCGTGCCGTGCAGGATCTGGCGTTGCAAATTGCTGACCGCCACGGTGTCATCGTCGGCGATCCCCAGCTGCCCAATGCCCGCTGCTGCGAGGTACAATGCCGCTGGTGAGCCAAGGCCGCCCGCGCCGACAATCAGCACACGCGCAGTTTTGAGCCGCAATTGCGCGACCGCCCCAAAGCCCGGCAGCACAAGATGACGCGCGTAGCGCAGTTGCTCAGCTGCCGTCAGCACGAGACCTCGGCGAACCCTGCGGCGACGCGCCGCCAGCAGCGCGCGTGCGTGGCGCGCCCGGCCACTACTTGCTGGATGACAAACACAAATGGTGCGCCCGGGCTGACTACCGCTGCGCCGATCAGATCAGCCGCCGAGGGCACTGGCGCTGCATCGGGATGCGAATGAAAAAGCCCAAGGATTTCGAGACCCAGCGCGTGTGCGGTGTCTTCGCCGTGCAAATACACGAGTGGATTGATGATAAAGCTTGTGGGCGTGACCTGTGCGGGGAGCGCAATGGCGTGGACAATCGTGCCTGCTGCCAGGCTCCCCGCGAGTATCCCGGCGCATTCGAACGGGTACGCTATTTCGGCCTGAAGCATCAATTCCTGTCTGGCAGTAGCGCTCAGGCACAATCGGCCATTGACCGACATCAGCTTGCCACCGCGTTACGCTGGTCGGTGGGCAAGCGTGCGAGCGCTGTCTGAAGGGTACTGAGGGCCAGTGTCGCGCAGCGCGAACGATTGTGGACGACATCGCGACCGAGGATACCAAGCATCCACTCATCATCGAGCCGAGCGGCATCGGCGATCTCCATACCGACGACCAGTTCGCTCAGGATCGATGCTGAAGCCTGGCTAATGGTGCAACCCTGACCAGTGAAGTGCATTTGCGCGATGCGATGTGCGTCGTCGATACGCAAATACACCGTCACCTGGTCGCCACAGTCGGGTTGCCCGCCAACGACAACCAGATCGGCATCGGCGAGCGGCCCGGCGTTGCGCGGGTGCTGATAATGATCCAGCAGACGGTCGATCACACCCTGACGTTCCACAGTTTATCCCTGATAACTCTTCGCGATCGGCACCCCAACCGAATTGCCCCATTCCGTCCAGCTGCCATCATAATTGCGCACGTTTGGGTAGCCGAGCAGATACGTGAGCACAAACCAGGTGTGGCTCGAACGCTCACCGATCCGGCAATAGGCGACTACCTCGCGCTCGGGTGTGATGCCCTGTTCGCCGTACAGCGCGGCCAGTTCCTCCGGGCTTTTAAATGTGCTGTCCTCGTTGACCGACTTCGCCCACGGGACATTGATCGCACCCGGGATATGGCCGCCGCGCAACGTCCCTTCCTGCGGGTAATCGGGCATGTGGGTGCGCTCGCCGCTAAATTCCTGTGGGCTGCGCACATCGACCATCGCGCCCTTCGCGTGCATATGGGTCTTGACCTCGTCGCGGAACGCGCGGATCGTCGCATCATCGCGCACAGGCGCATCATAGCTGGTGGCCGGGTAGCTCGGTATCACGCGCGTCATCTCGCGGCCTTCGGCGATCCACTTGGCGCGGCCACCGTTGAGGATGCGAGCATCGGCGTGACCAAACAGCTTGAAGACCCACATCGCGTAGGTGGCCCACCAGTTGTGCTTATCACCGTAAAAAACGACGATGGTATCGTTGCGGATACCCTTACCCGCCATCAGCGTTGCAAACGCGTCGCGGTCGAGATAATCACGAACCACCGGGTCATTCAAATCGCCGACCCAGTCGATTTTTACCGCACCTGGGATGTGTCCCTGATCGTACAGCAAAATATCTTCGTCACTCTCGACAATTCGCACCTTCGGATCGTTCAAGTGTGCTGCCAGCCATTCGGTATCGACAAGTACATCCGGGTACGCATATGCGGTCATTGAAACTTCTCCCCATTGTTTAGTTATTCGCACGATTTACTTGAGTATAGGGGTCTCTTGGTATGGCGTCAAGACATGCATCAGGGGAGCAGCACAAAAACATCATTGCCCTCGATTATGACTGGATACGTCATCACGGGTTGAAACGCCGGCAGATTGAGCGGCCGACCGCTACGCGCATCGAAGCGCGAGCCGTGCAATGGGCATTCGATCGTCAGATCGTCTTCATCAAACCAGCCATCGCTGAGCGCCGCGTCATCGTGCGTACACCGGTCAGCCACCGCGAGTAACTCGGTAGGTGTGATACAGAGCGCGATTGCGAGACCTGCCGCCGCGCAGCGCACAACGCCTGTGGCGGGCAGATTGGCGCGCGAGGCAATTTGTACGCGGCGTGTCATGTGTATCCTCTATTCAGGCACCGGTGAAGACACTGGTGGCCGAGATGCCGAGTGCTTCGAGCATGGCCTCAGGCTCACCCTCAAACCAGCCGCTGACAGCATCGTGGCCGCTGGCTACCAGCACTGAGGCGATCGGCGGTACAAAAATCAAGTCCACCGTACCATCTTGTGTCACAAGCCCGATCCGGTCGAGCTTGCCACTGCGCACTTTTGCCCAGAGCCGCACCGACATCAGCCCGATGCGTGCGATGTGCGGTGCGGCGCGCGAGAATGCCGCATCGCTGGCCCACAGGCACTGGCCATTGAGTGTACACAGCGCCGCCGAGTCGATCCCCGGGGTGCGGCGCATGGCATCAGCAATGTGCCCACCGATGCGCTCCACGAGTGCTGGCGAGAGCGCAACATTATTTGCCATGCGTTTCTCCTCCTACTTCCGTTTTCTCATTGTACCACGCCCTCGCCTGATGAGACAACGAAGCCTGCGGCCACCAGGAGATGACCGCAGGCTGCGCTACTGCTGCAAGGGTGAAGACTAGCCGACCGAACCTTCCATGTCCATCTGGATCAAGCGATTGAGTTCGACCGCATATTCCATCGGCAACTCACGCGTGAACGGCTCCATGAAGCCGAGCACAATCATCGAGAGCGCATCCGCCTCTTTGAGCCCACGGCTCATCAGATAGAACAATTGCTCCTCGCCGATCCGCCCGACCGTCGCCTCATGCGCCAGCGTGACGCGATCCTCTTCGATCTCGATGTACGGGATCGTATCTGAGGCCGACAGATTGTCGAGGATCAGCGCGTCGCAGTTGACGTTGATCTTCGAACCTGTCGCGCCCGGCGCAACCTTCGCGAGACCGCGATAGGTCGTCTTCCCGCCACCACGGCTGACTGATTTGTTGGTAATTCGGCTGGTGGTATCGGGCGCGATGTGCACCATCTTGGCTCCGGCATCCTGATGCTGGCCCGGCCCGGCGTACGCGACGCTGAGCACTTCGCCACGCGCGCCGCGGCCCATCAGATACACCGAGGGGTACTTCATCGTCAGGCGCGAGCCAATGTTGCCATCGACCCACTCCATCGAGGCGTCCTCGTGCGCCACCGCACGCTTGGTCACCAGATTGTAGATGTTATTCGACCAGTTCTGGATCGTCGTGTAGCGGCACTTGCCACCCTTCTTGACGACGATCTCGACGACTGCCGAGTGCAGCGAGTTGGTGCTGTACACTGGAGCGGTGCAGCCCTCGATGTAATGCACCTCAGCACCTTCCTCGATGATCATCAGCGTGCGCTCGAACTGCCCCATATTCTCCGCATTGATGCGGAAGTAGGCCTGCAGTGGGACATCGACCTTCACACCCTTTGGCACGTACACAAACGACCCACCCGACCAGACTGCGGTGTTGAGCGCAGCGTACTTGTTATCGGCCGAGGGAATGATCGAGCCAAAGTACTCCTTGAAAACTTCGGGGTACTCGCGCAACCCGGTATCAGTATCGAGAAATACCACGCCCTGTTTGGCCCACTCCTCGCGCAGCGAGTGATAGACCACCTCGGACTCGTACTGTGCACCGACGCCGGCCAGGAACTTGCGCTCGGCCTCGGGGATACCCAGCTTCTCGAAGGTATTCTTGATCTCGACCGGCACTGCGTCCCAGTCGGTCTGCGGCTTCTCGTTGGCGCGGACAAAATAATGGATCTTGTCGTAGTCAAGATGCTGCAACTCAGCATTGGCCCACGCGCCGACCAGCGGCGTCGGTTTGCGATAGAAGATCTGAAGCGCCTGCAAGCGGCGCTTGAGCATCCACTCAGGCTCATTTTTCATGCCCGAAAGCTCGCGCACGACGCCCTCGTTCAGACCCATACCTGATTTGAAGATATAGTTTTCTTCATCGCGGAAGCCGTAGCGTGCATAATCAAACTGAAGATCGACCGTCTCGGTAGTCATATCTGCTCCTCTATTAGCTAGTCACCATCGCTCGGCGATGGCACTTGGTAAACTGCTTGCAACAACGCACTCCAGGCGAGGAGCGCGCAGCGCATGCGCGTCGGATTGAACGTGAGTGGGATACCGATCAAATCGAGCATCCGTTCTTTCGAAAATTGCTGCGCCTCCGCGAGCGGCATCCCGCGCAACGTTTCGGTCAGCAGCGAAGCTGCAGCCTGGCTGATCGTACAACCGCGCCCGACAAAACCAACATCGCTGATGATGCCTTCGGCGGCAACAAGATCGAGCTGTACCCGATCACCACAGAGCGGATTGCTGATCGTTGCACTGTGCGTCGATGTGGCGAGCCGCCCGGCGTTGCGCGGATAGCGCGCGTGCTCTTCAATGATCTCGCGCGCCATCTCGTCCACAATTTAACCGATGCGCTCATCGATGAGCGCGCTGATTTGTTCGCGCAGATCGGTATCTGGCACCCGGTCGAGCACCGGCTCAAAGAAACCGGCCACCACCAGGCGCATCGCATCAGCACGCGCGATGCCACGCGAGCGCATATAAAACAGCATCTCCTCGTCCACTTCGCCACTCGTCGAGGCGTGCCCGGCGCGTGCGACATCATTGGTATCGATCATGAGACCCGGAATGCTATCGCTGCGCGCCTTTGGCGAGAGATGCAAGGCGTGTTCTTCAAGCCGTGAGACGGTGGCATGGCTACCGTGCTCAATCTTGATCATCCCGTCAAATGTCGTATAACTCGCATCTTTGACGACCGTCTTGAAATCCATATGCGCCTCGGTGGCGGTGCCGATATGGCGCAACCACGGCGCGGTGAGCAACGACTGATTGCCCGTGGCAAATGTTGCTGCTGTCCAATCGACGCGGCTGCCATTGCCCTGCAGCACGGTCTCGGCTTCGATATGCTGGACGTGCCCGCCGAGGCTGATTGACGTCCACTCAATCGTCGCATCGTTGCCGACGATCGCGCGCTGCGCACCGATGTGATATACCTCAGTGCCCCAGGTCTGCACGACGGTATAGCGCAACGTGGCACCCGGCTCGAGAAAGATCTCAGTGACAGATGACGCCATGCCCGCATCACCGCGATACTCCTCGATAAACGCTGCGCTCGCGTTGCGCTCCAGCACAATGATCGTGTGTGCGGTGGTCAGCGCGCCAGCCGCGCCGCTGATCGTCATCCGCAGTGGCTCCTCGACGGTCACATCCTTTGCGATGTGCAGCAACGCACCATCCTGCCAGAGCGCAGCATTGAGCGCCTGGTAGCGATGCCCGTGCGGCTCGACTGCCGTACTCAACCGCGCC
>JAYUYF010000622.1:0-7763 GCA_043752605.1 Roseiflexaceae bacterium | reverse complement strand
CGAGATCCCCGGCCCGAAGTCGCGCGCGCTCGTGGCACGCCGCGAGGCCGCTGTGCCCGCCGGGCTCTACAAAGCACATCCGATCGCTGTGGATCACGCGGCGGGCGCGCTGGTCACCGATGTCGATGGCAATACCTTTATCGATTTCATCGGTGGTATCGGTGTACTCAATGCCGGGCATTGTACGCCCGCTGTGGTGGCGGCGATCCAGGAGCAGGCCAGCAAGCTCATCCACATGTCGGCGCTGGTGGCAACCTACGAGCCGTATGTCGAACTGGCAGAACGGCTCAACGATGCGGTGCCGATCAGCGGCCCGTGCAAGACGATGTTTGCCAACAGCGGTGCCGAGGCGGTCGAGAACGCCGTGAAGATCGCGCGCGTCGCCACTGGCCGCAGCGCGGTGATCGCCTTCGAGGGTGGCTACCACGGCCGCACGCTGCTCACCACCACGCTCACCAGCAAGATTGCGTTCAAAAAGCAAGACGGTCCGTTCGCCCCCGAAGTGTACCGCGCGCCATTCCCGTACGAGTTCCAGTGCGCGCTGTGCGATGGCGAGTGTTCCTCAAAATGCTTTGGGCGGCTCGAGAGCATGTTGCTCACCCACGTCGACCCGGCGGCGCTCGCGGCGATCCTCATCGAGCCGGTACAGGGCGAGGGCGGCTTTGTGCCGGTGCCACCACACTATATGCAGCAGTTGCGCGCGCTGTGCGACCGGGTGGGCGCGCTGTTGATCGCGGATGAGGTGCAGTGCGGCTTTGGGCGCACCGGCACGCTGTTTGCGATCGAGCAAATGGGTGTCGAGCCCGATCTGCTGGTGAGCGCCAAAAGCATCGCGGCCGGCATGCCGCTCGCAGCCGTCACCGGGCGCGCGGCGATCATGGACAAAGCGCCGCTCGGCGGCATCGGTGGCACCTACGGCGGCAACCCGCTCGCGTGTGCGGCGGCGCTCGCGGTCCTGGATCAGCTGCAGCAGCCAGGAGCACTGGCACGCGCACGCCAGATCGGCGATACGATCCGGCGCTACGGCGATGCCTGGACGCGCGATCTGCCGTTTGTCGGCGAGGTGCGCGGCGTCGGTGCCATGATCGCGGTCGAGATCGTCACCGGCCGCGAGACGCGCACGCCCGACCCCGATCTGACCGCCAGAGTGATCACCGAATGTCTGCAACACGGACTGATCACGATGCGCGCCGGGTTGTATACCAACTGTATTCGCTTGCTGATGCCATTTGTGATCAGCGATGAGCAACTGACCGAGGGGCTCGATGTGCTCGACACGGCGCTGCGGGGTGCGCGGTGAGCCAGATCGTCATCGTCAACACGCGGCCCGAGCACATCCCGGCGCTGGTGTTGCACCAGCAGACCTGCTTCCCGACGCTCGACCCCGGTTCGTGGATGCGCGCCGAACATTTCGCTGCGCACCTCGATCGCTTCCCGGCGGGCCAGCACGTCGCGCTCGATGGTGAGCGGGTCGTGGGGCAAAGTAGTACCTTTCGCGTCAGCGGCCAACGTGCGATGGATCAGCATGGCTTCCTCGAGATTACCCATGATCTGACCTTTGCCGGCCACGATCTGTGCGGCGAATGGCTCTACGGCGCGGATATGAGTGTGCACCCCGACTATCGCGGGCGCAGGATTTCGAAAATGCTGTACGACGCGCGCAAGGATCTGGTGCGCAACCTGCAGATCGATGGTATCGTGGCGGGTGGCCAGCTCGCCGATTATTTCACCGTGCGCGCCACCGTGCGCCTCGAAGACTATATCGCGCGCGTCGTGGCTGGCGATCTCGTCGATGCGACACTCACGCCGCAACTGCGCAGTGGCTTTGGGGTGCGCGGCATCCTGTGGCGCTATCTCGACGACAGCGAGCACGGTGAAGAGGCGACGCTGCTGGTCTGGCAGCCGGACAAGGTGACGGGGTGACCGGGTGACCGGGTGATGCTATGCAAACACAGTCACCGTCTCACCGTCTCACCGTCTCACCGTCTCACCGTCTCACCGTCTCACTCTATCACGAGCCCATTTGTATAAGAGAAAGGCCTACCATGATCCACGCAACCAATATCATCCGCGGCGAACGCGTCCCCGCCGAGGGCGGCCAGACGAGCGCCGTCCGCAATCCGGCCGATACCGACGAAATCCTGGGCCACGCACCCGCTTCGGGGCGCGTCGAGACGCTGGCCGCGATCGACGCCGCGCGTGAAGCATTCCCGGCGTGGGCCGGGCTGGTGCCACCCGAACGTGGCCGGATCCTGCACCGCGCCGCCAATCTGCTCGAACCCCAGATCGACGCATGGGCTGCGGCGCTCTCACAGGAAGAGGGCAAGACGCGCATGGAAGCTCGTGGCGAGGTAGTACGCTCGGTCGAGTTGCTACGCTACTATGCGGGCGAAGCCTGGCGCGTCGGCGGTGACATGCTGCCGAGCGATACGCCGCACACCTTACTCTACAGCGTGCGTGTACCAGTCGGTGTGGCGGCGGTGATCACACCGTGGAACTTCCCACTGTCGATCCCGGTCTGGAAGATCGCACCCGCGCTCGCCACCGGCAACACGGTCGTCTTCAAACCCGCCTCTGCCACCCCGCTGATCGGGGTCAAATTTGCCGAACTGCTCATGGAGGCCGGGTTGCCAAAAGGCGTGTTGAATGTGGTATGTGGCAGCGGCGCGGCGGTGGGCGATGTGCTGGTAACCGCCGAAGGCGTTGATGCCGTCTCGTTCACCGGGTCGTATGCGGTCGGGCACGCACTGTATCAAAAGACCGCCGCCCGCATCACGCGCACGCACCTTGAGATGGGCGGTAAAAATCCGCTGATCGTCGCCGCTGACGCCGACCTCGACAAGGCGGTGAGCATCGCAGCGCGTGGTGGCTTTGGGCTCACCGGGCAGGCGTGTACCGCCACCAGCCGCGTCATCGTCGAGGCGCCCGTCGCCGCAGAGTTCACCAAACGTCTGACGGCCGCAGCGCGTGCGTTGCGGGTTGGCCCCGGTATGGCCGAGGGCATTCAGATGGGGCCAGCCGTGAGCGCAGCGCAACGCAGCACCGATCTGGAATACATTGAGATCGCCACCGGTGAAGGTGCCGAGGTGCTGACCGGTGGCAGCGGCGCAGCCGATGGTGCACTGGCGCGCGGCCACTTTGTGCAACCCACCGTCATCGGTAGTGTGCGCCCCGAGATGCGGATCGCCCAGGAGGAGGTCTTTGGCCCGGTGATCGCCGTTATCTCCGCCGACACGCTGGAGGAAGCCTTCGCCGTTGCCAACGACATCGCATACGGGCTGAGCGCATCAATTGTCACCAACGATTTGCGCCGAGCGATTCGTTATGTGGAGCAGGCTGAGGTCGGCATGGTCAAAGTGAACCAGTCAACCGTCGGCGCACCCATCCAGGCACCATTCGGCGGGTTCAAGCAGAGCGGCAGCGGCATGTTCCGCGAGATGGGCAAGGGCGCAATCGAGTTCTTCACCAAGGTCAAGACGATCACGATCGACGCATCGTAGAGACGCATCACGATGCGACCCGGTAGGGACAAAGCAATGGCCTGGTATGCTGCGCATACCAGGCCATTGCTTTGTCCCCACGTGATGCCCCCTCGCCGCATCGGAGAGGGGGTGAGGTCGTGCCTCCTACGCCGCCACCGCCACCTCGTTGCTCGCCAGTGGCAACGCGAATGTGAACCGCGTGCCGACGCCGACCGTGCTCTCGACCCACATCCGGCCGCCATGACCCTCGACGATCTGCTGGCAAATCGCGAGCCCCAGACCCAGGTGATTATCGGCATCTTTGATATGCTTTTGCACACGGTAGAAGCGTTGGAACACCCGGTGGAGATCTTCGGCGGGAATGCCGACGCCAGTGTCGCTCACCGCTATTTGCACCTCGTGATCGTGGATCTCAGCGTTGACGCTGATATGGCCACCAGCCGGCGTGGCCTTGATCGCATTCTCGATCAGATTGGTCAGCACCTGGCCAATGCGCTGCGCATCGCACAGACACGTCGGCAGTTGCTCCACCACATCGTTGATCACCCGCAGATTGGACTGTTCGGCCTGTAGTGTCAACTTTTGCGTCGTTCTCTGAATCAAATCATTCAGGTTGCTCATTGCCGGGTTGAGCGAGAGCTTACCCGCACGCGAGCGGTTGTATTCGAGCAATTCGGCAACGCGGCCCTTGAGCCGTTCGAGTTGCTCGTCAGCCATCTGCAAGAATTCGCGCTGCATCTCGTTGAGCTCGCCCGCGCGCCCCTGCAACACCACCTTGAGAAAGCCGTTGATCGAATGTACCGGGTTGCGCAGTTCGTGCGAGACCATCGAGATAAACTCGGCACGCGCTTTCTCTTCGGCCTTCTGCGCGCTCACATCGTGGAGTACGATCGCGGTCAAACGCTCGGCGCTGTCATCACGGCGGACTTCGGAGGCAAACGCGGTATAGTGCAAATCCGAGTCGCGCTCGCCCGGGCCGGCCGTCACGCGCAGATCGCTCACCACAATACCTGTACTGTCGGCCGTGAGCGTATCCGCCATCGTCAACATCCGGTCGAGCACCGGGCCGTTGTCGGTCTCGCCGGCCAGGATCTGGCGGCCGAGCCGATTGGCGAGCACCACGCGCCGCTGGGTATCAAAAACCACCAGCCCATCGTTGATATCGCGCAGCACCGCTTCCAGCAGCCGCTGCTGGCGGTTGATCCGGCTCAACATCTCGGCGTTGCCGAGCGCGATCCCGGCCTGGAGCGCAAATGCCGCCAGCCGCCGTGCATCGTTAGGTGAGAAGCAGGCAAACGTCGAGCTCGCCAGCGTCAGCGCACCACGCGGCGGACCTTCACCCACGTACAACGGCACGCTCAACACCGAGCGGTAGCCAAGCCGCGAGATCGCTGCCAACTCGGGCGAGAGCGCCGCGTCGGCCGTCACCACCGGCGTGGCCTGTGTAATCACCTGGCGCGTCACCGCCTCAGCCCAGCGCACGTCGCTGGCTGGGCCGGTGCTGCTCTGCTGATTGCGGATCTCACCATCGACTTCGATCGTCAGCGCGGTGCCGTGAACCCGCTCGTTGCCAAAGGTCTGTACCGCGCTCTCGACGATCTGGGTCAGTACATAATCGAGGCTCAGGCTGCTGGTGATGACCCGCAGACCCTCTTCGAGCGCCTGGCGCTCGCGCATGCGCGAACGTAGCTCGGTGGTAATCCGCTCGAGCTCCTCGACACGCGCCTCGCGCGTTGCGCGTTCGTTGCGCAGATCACGCCGCAATCCTTCGACATTGCGGTGCTGGCTGACGCCGTGCAGCAGCGCGTTTGCGCTCAGCGCCACCGCCACCAGCGGCAAGACACCGATCCCCCCGCCCACCGCGCCGAGCACCGGTGCCAGCGCGCCGACTGCGATCGGTACCACGCGCGCCAGCGGCTGCTGATCGGCGACCGCCCGGATCAGCAGCACCACAAACAGTGGCACCAGCTGTGCACCCAGCGCAGACGCCTGGCCCAGCAGCAGCAGCGCCGCGATCGTATCGATGATCACGTGCTGCCAGGTGCTCCGGATGCTCCGCAGGCTCTGCTCACCACGCGCCGCGAGCCGCAATGCCAGATGCGCAACGGCATACACCAGCAGCCCGATCCAGATCGTGCGCGGCAAGGGGGTATCGAGCAGCCACCACGCCACAAGCAGCGCCAGTGCGGGGGCACTCACCCGCCACAAACTCAGGCGCTGGCTCACACGGCGGCCGATATCCGCAACGCTGCGTCGCTTCTCAAATGTCTGCTGGTCGGGTGTCATCGGTTGGCATCTGTCCTGTTCCGGGCGCATCTGCGCGGCGCTCGTGCGCCAGTAGCGCTGCCACGCGCGCCACCAACTCGGTAAATTCAAACGGCTTGGTCAGATAATCATTGCCGCCAACCTGCAACGCCTGTGTCCGGTAGGCATGAGCGTCGAATGCCGAAATAAACAGGACCGGCACCATCGAGTGCTGCCGAATGGCCTGGCACACCGCAAATCCGGTCATGTCGGGCATGGCGACATCGAGCGTCACCAGGTCAAATGCCCCTGATCCAAACGCCGCGATCGCGGCTGCGCCATCGGCCGCCTCGGTAACCAAGTAGCCGTGCTGAGTCAGAATATAAGTCATCAACCGCCGCAGCGGTGGTTCATCGTCAACGAGCAGGATGTGAATCCGGCCTCCGTCACGGGTACGGATGGAATCAGACATATCCTTCCTCTACTATAAACACTCGGTATTACGAAAAAGTTACGCAACACGCGAACAGGATGACAAACAAATCATCGGCGAGCGTGCATGCGCCCGCCGGGCCGATGTACGGTACAATACGCCCAACAGATTACCAGTAATTCGAGGGGATAAACGTGGCAAAAGATGTCATTACCGCACGCGCAAAAGACTACAGCCAGTGGTATCTCGATATCGTCCAGCACGCGCAGCTGGCAGATTATGCCGAAGTCGTGCGCGGCTGTATCGTCTTCAAACCCACCGGCTATGCAATCTGGGAGCGCATGCAGCGCGAGCTGGATGATCGGATCAAGGCTACCGGTCACGAAAATGCCTACTTCCCGCTGCTGATCCCGAAGAGCTTTATCCTCAAAGAGGCCGAGCACGTCGAGGGGTTTGCCCCCGAATTGTTCGAGGTCACACGCATCGGTAACGAAGATCTCGAGGATCCACTGGTCATCCGCCCGACCTCGGAGACGATCATTGGCTATTTCTACAGTAAATGGATCCGCAGTTATCGCGATCTGCCACTCTTGATCAATCAGTGGGCGAATGTCATGCGCGCCGAGCTACGCACGCGGCCATTTTTGCGCACGGCCGAGTTTCTCTGGCAAGAGGGGCATACCGTCCACGCCGATGAAGCCGACGCCGAGCGCGAGACGCTCATGATCCTGCACGAAGTCTACGCCGATTTTGTCGAACGTGAGATGGCGGTGCCGGTGATCCGCGGCCGCAAAACCGAGAAAGAGAAGTTCCCCGGCGCGCTGCGCAGTTATTGTATCGAGGCGATGATGCAGGACGGTCGCGCGCTGCAGGCCGCTACCTCGCACAACCTTGGGCAAAATTTTGCAAAAGCGTTTGATATCAGCTTCACCGACCAGCACAATACGATCCAGACCGCGTGGACGACCAGCTGGGGGATCAGCACACGTCTGATTGGTGCGCTGATCATGACACACTCGGACGACGAAGGGCTGGTGATCCCGCCGCGGCTTGCGCCCACGCAGGTGGTGCTGGTGCCGATCCATAAGAATGATGCTGAGAAAGCGCTGGTACACGAGGCGGTGGCGCGCATCACGGCCGATTGGAAGGGCCGCCTGCGCTTTAAGATCGATGACCGCGAGAACCTGACCTCGGGCTTCAAGTTCAATGAATGGGAGCTGAAGGGCATCCCGGTGCGTGTCGAAGTCGGGCCGAAGGATGTCGAGAAGGGCACTGTCGCGGTGGCGCGCCGCGATCGGCCGGGGCGCGAGGGCAAGGCGTTTGTGCCACAGGCCGGTTTGACCGATCATCTGGTGGCGCTGCTGGCTGAAATTCAGCAGGCGCTCTACGACCGCGCGCTGGCGTACCGTGCCGCCAAAAGCGCGGATGTGACTACCTACGATGAACTCAAAGCGCAGACCGAGGTCGGTTTCGCGCGCGCCTACTGGGCCGGTACCACCGAAGATGAAAAACGCATCCAGGACGAGTGCCGCGCCACGATCCGCTGTATCCCGCTCGAACAGGACGGTAGCAGCGGCCTGTGCGTCTACACCGGCAAAGAGACC
>JAYUYF010000621.1:0-3132 GCA_043752605.1 Roseiflexaceae bacterium | reverse complement strand
GCGTGGCCGCATCCCGCTGAAGACCGCACCCATATTCTCTTTGCGCAAGATGCCATGTACGACTCAGCAGGAAACTTTAACGCTGCGTTTTTCACCAGAACCGTGATCCATGAGTTTGCACACGCATGGGACTTTCAGTCGGGTGGTGGCAACTCAGCGCGACTCTTTAAAGACCATCGGGCACGCGTTGAAGCTGGCGATCGCTCGGGTAAGATGACCCCGTATGGCTACAGTAATCGGTTTGAACGTTGGGCGGAGGCTGTTACTTCCACCGTGTTACAAACCGACGAGGTTGATGCTGCAACGAAGGCGCGAGTTCGTGAACGCGCAGCGAGGTAAACGCGATGCAGAGCCGATGGATACGACGCTGTGGATGGATATTCCTGGTGTGTGTGCTGCTGGTCGGGTGCGGCCAACGGCCGGAACCGGAAAAGATTGTCCTGCAACGTCTCTCGTACTATCCGGGTGCTACTGGGCTGACCACGACGACGACAGCTGCGTATGTGCTGGTCGAGTTCACCACCACTGATAGTCCGACGGCTATTCGTGATCACTACCGCGCGAAACTCCCAGGCTTTCGCTTTCGAGAGCCAATCTACGAGCGATTAGTTGATGTGTATGGAGACTTCGACTTCGTATATGTCGAAGGACGGGAAGCGCAAGTGATTGTGATGGATCTTGAGCCGACAGTCGGAGGACAGACCGTTGTCAAGGTCTATATTCATGAGCGCACGTTTCGGTGACTGTGGTGAAATCCACAATCTGTCAACTTCCGAACGCTGCCTGCCCCTCCATCGCCTGGCGCACGTCGCGCTGGGTGGGCTTGCCGTAGCGCACCGTGGTCTCCAGCCGGGCATGCCCGAGGATTTGCCGAATGACCCCCAGATGGGCTTCCATCCATCGCGCCCCGAACATGTCTAGCGAACGTTTGTGCGCTTCATCAATGCAACAGCTCGCCGGGTTCCTCACACATCACAACCTAAAGACGAAACAAATCGTGGAATAGGGGCTCCCGGTAGTACTACTTGGGGGTTGTAAACTACAGTCAAGAATTGGGTCATTCGCACTTTTGGTGATCCGCTTGCCGAAAGCTACTGCCTCTGTTGCATTCCTGTCCGAGCTGTGGTTTGCTACCGCGCAGATATCCTGCTATGTTACGAGGTACTGCGCATGGATCTTACCATTCCATTTTGCTGCCGGAATCAGCGCTTCTCCGCATGGAGTCGCTCAGGTTCGATGAAGCGAACCGTCGACTCACGTTTACGCTGGTATCGCATCAGGACGCGCTATACTGTCCCGTTTGTCTCGCGCCTGCAACGCGTATGCATAGCCAGTATACGCGTACCATTGCCGATCTGCCGTGGGCGGATGTTCAGGTGCAGCTGCACCTCCAGGTTCGCAAGAGCTTTTGTCCGACCGCTGACTGTCCACGCGTCATCTTCACTGAGCGATTGCCCACGCTGGTTGCGCCATATGGTCGACGTACGACCCGCCTTGCTACGGCCCAGCGTCACGTGGGTGTTGCCCTTGGTGGGACAGTTGGCGGCAATCTGAGCAACGCGTTGCAGATGCCCACCAGTCAAGACACGCTCCTACGGTTAGTGCAGCAGCGCGCGCTGTCCACACCAGCGACTCCACGGGTCGTCGGCATCGACGATTTTGCATTCCGCAAAGGCCATACCTACGGCACCATCCTGGTTGATCGCGAATTGCAGCGCCCGATTGACCTCTTGCCCGATCGCACCGCTGAGACGTTGGCCCAGTGGCTGCGGGATCATCCCGGCGTCGAAATTATTAGCCGCGATCGTGCAGGTGCATATGCCGACGGTGCACGTCAAGGCGCTCCGGACGCGCTGCACGTTGCCGATCGATTTCACCGCATCCAGAATGTGGCGGATGCGCTCATTCGCGTATTTGCGCACCACCATCGCGACCTGCGTGCCGCGTTTGCGCCTCCGCCACGAACAGTATCCGATACCGTTCAACCAGCTGCACCGGCCCGTCGAACGCAAGCTGAAAACGATCAGCAGCACCGACGAGAGCGGCGGCGAGCGCACGACGATGCGGCCTGGGCCTTGCATCGTCAGGGCTGGAGCAACCGTGCTATCGCTGATAACCTTGCGCTGCATCGGGACACGATCAGCAAATACCTGCACACTACTGATCTCCCAGCGTACCAAACACCCCATCGTCGTGCCCATATAGTGGGCTGCCATCACGCATATATCCTCGAGCGCTGGAACGCAGGGTGTCAGCGTGGCAGCACGCTCTTGGCCGAACTGGTCGCGCGCGGCTATGAGGGAAGCCCATCGACCGTATTCAATTATCTGACACAGCTGCGCAAAAAGCATGGGCTACCGCCGAAGCGGCGTGCGCCGGGGACAATTGCGGCCACCTCAGATCCGACGACACGGCCAGCCATGTAAACTACACTCAAGAAATGGTTCTTGGCCACTTTTGGTGAAATGACCCAGCCGCTCTATACTGGCTCTTGTCATACTCTTCTGCGGCGAGGTCAGCGATGGATCTTCTCCCGTATCTCTTGCCCTTCGGCGACAGCCTCCGTGTGACCGGGCTGACGATCGACAGCGACGCACACGGCGTGTGCGTTGAAATGGACACGATCGGATTGGGGAGCCTTGTTGAATGTCAACTAGAATTGCCGGTTCGTTGCCCACCAGCACTGACCAGCGGTAGCCGGTTCCGTCGTTGTTGGTCATCTTCATCTCGCTGCCATTGTCGTCGGGTTTGAGACGGTTGTCGTTTTCGCCAGTCTACAATGGTTGTCGTTCCGCCGCAGGTAGGTCCGCAGCTGCCAGGACGGCTGGTTCTGGTGAGCGCTGTGTCGCCGCCTGTTGCGCGGTTGTCGCCGCCTTGGCCCGATAGCTCTCCAACCCCATCAAGTCCAAGATGACCGAGTGATGCACCACACAGTCAATCGCCGCCACGGTCGTCATGGGATTCTTGAAGATGCGCGTCCACTCTGAGAACACGAGATTGGTCGAGATCAAGACACTTTTTCGCTCGTAGCGCTCGGACAGCAGGGTAAACAACACCTCCATTTCATCTTGGTCATGCTGCACATAGCCAATGTCGTCCAGAATGGGGTTTAATCCAGCGCGCCCCGAAAAC
>JAYUYF010000620.1:0-3134 GCA_043752605.1 Roseiflexaceae bacterium | reverse complement strand
CGCACATCTTATCTTGCCGCGCTGCTGCACCGCAAAACCACTATCGAAATCGTGCGCAGCCACCCCCATATCAGCGGTTATGTGATTACTGGTGAGGCCGACACACCGATCTCCACCGCAGGGATGTGGGACGATGCGGGCGCACTCAAGTTCGACCCCGCCAGCTTCCGCCAGTTCAACGCCGATACCGTGGCCCTGATCGCCTGGGAGCGACGCCGCGATTGGCTGGCGGGCGGCGACCGGGTGGCCGAGCGCGACCCGCATTGCCGCGTGGCCGGCACATCCATGCGGGCGCAATTGCTGGTTTCGCATTTCGCGGGCGAAAGCGCGATCGCCGCGACCGAATGGTGGGTGGCGTTCGAGCATGAGGCACCCTTCGTGCGCGGCAGCGGCAGCACCGCAGATCTGGTCAACCCCGGCACCCTGATCGAGACCTGCGTCGTGTCTGTGGCGCTACCGCAGGTGGCCGCCCCGCGGCGCGCGACCATGTCCTGCACGACCGTCATCGGCACCACGCGCGCCAGCAACCGGTGGCCGCTCTGGATCTTCCCCGCAACCGCAATGCAACCACCAGCGCACACGCTGCGCTACGACCCGGCGGGGTTGCTGGCGGCCAGCGGCCTCGCGCCCGCCACCCCCGCCGATGTGTCACCAGACCAGATACTGGTGGCCTCGCGCTGGGATGCGGCCCTCGCCGCGTGGGTCGGCGGCGGCGGGCGCGCGATCCTGTTCCAGCAGGGCGACGATGGCCCACTGCCCGCACGCGCCCTGCCGTTCCGCCGCGAATGCGTGGTGCTCGTACGCCCGCACACGCTCTGGGCCGATTTCCCGCACGATGGCTGGGCCGATCTGCAGTTTGGCAGCATGGCCAGCGACCACGCACTCGACCTGGTTGGTACCAGCGCTACCCCGCTGCTCGAACGGATCGACACCCGCACCCTCGCGCGCCACAGCTATGCCGCGCTGCTCACGCACGGCAACGGCCGCGTGCTCACGACCACACTGCGCCACAGCACCAGCCCGGCCATGACGTGGTTGCTGCGCTGCTGGGCAGCGGGGATACGCGGTCTGTAGCGACGCTGTGGTGCCCGGTTTGGCGAATTAATTCATGGTATAGTACCGCTGCGGTTACCTATGGAGGGAGCGTATGACAACAGCTGTCTATCGAGCGCGTGTCCTCGCTGAGATTGACGCGCTGCCCGATGAGTATTTACCATTTGTTCTTCAGCTTGTTCATACACTTCGTGAAAGTGTATTACTTAAGCCTGCCGCTGCAAGTCTTCGCCAGGGATGGGCGGAAGCGCAGCAAGAACTGACCTATCCAATCGCGCAATTGTGGGAAGATATCGATGTCGAATAACTCGGGGGGTACATCTACCCCCGATGTGCGATTTACACCAGAATTCAAGCGTAATCTGCGCCAGTTCGCAAAAAAATATCGCAGCATTCGTTCTGATATTCAGCCAGTGATTGAGCTTCTCACGCAGGGCAGCCTGCCTGGCGATCAAATTCCAGGTATGACTGTTGCCATCTACAAAGTGCGTGTTCGCAACTCAGACGCACAGCGCGGCAAAAGCGGCTACCGCATCATCTATTACCTTCGCGGTGTTACATCAATTGTCCTCATCACAATCTACTCAAAGACCGAGCAACAAGATATCGATATACAAGATATACAAGCAATCTTACAAGAAGACGTCTAGACCGGCGACGGCGAAATCCCGGAAACGCGCATGTAGTCGCTCAGCTCCAGAGGTACTTCCATGAACGATGCTGACGAACTGGCGAAGAGCAACGATTTGTGCACTGCTATCGCGTACTGGCGCAGGCTAGGCATGTCTACGCTCACCTGCGTGAGCAGCTACCTGCAAATCTTGGGGCACGCTGGTGCGCTGACGGATGAACAGCACGAATTTATCAACAATGCACAGGGCTTCGCGAAGCGGGGCAGGCTGCACAGCACAACACCTATCCAATCGGCGCAATTATCGTTGGTCCAGAATGATTATGGCACGCATCGCGCGTGTTGTTTGGGCCGAAAACGATAGCGCATATGGTGCATTGCGGCGTATCGATCAAACACAAATCTTTGAAGACTGGTTCGGCACCCTACAATACACCGCAACACCAGCCCCCGACTTACAGGAACAGCAACGCCGTCTGCTTGCACAATGGGATACACAACGTGGGTATGCTCAATCGCGATGGTATCGCTGACATTGCGGCGACAAGCGCTGGAGTGAACCCCTGAAATCGCACACGCGTATGCTATACTGCCCTTAATAGCGAAAGCGAGCAAGCGATGACATACCGCGTAGACATCACCGAAACGCCGCAGCGCATCCTCGAACTGATCCAGGCCGCCGAACAGGGCGACGAAGTCATCATCACAAAAAACCAGCAGCCCGTCATCCGGCTTATCTCGCTCGCCGAAGATCAACCACGACCGACCTTTGGTAGCGCACACGGTCAGGTACACATGCGTGATGACTTCGATGACCCGATCGATGATTTTGCACCATACCTGCCGTGAACGTACTGCTCGACACACATACGTTTCTCTGGTTCATCTCTGGTAACCCAAAGCTTAGAATCACTGCGCGCACACTCATCGAGGCACCAACGAGTGTGCGACTGCTGAGCATCGCCAGTGTGTGGGAGATGGCGATCAAGGTGAGTACCGGAAGACTTGCTTTTTCTACTCCATTTAATGAATTTATCTCAACACAAATGCATCGTAATGCGATTGATCTCTTTTCAATCACAATCGCTCATACATATGCGGTGAGCACCCTACCTTACCATCATCGCGATCCATTCGACAGGCTGATTATCGCCCAGGCAATTGTCGAGTCGCTCCCCGTTATAGGTATCGACAGTGTATTCGACGACTACTCTATTGCAAGATTATGGTAACTTACCATCGTTTTCGTTGATTCAGTAAAGAATCTGTGCAGCATCGCAAACTTCCACAAACCGACTCGATCAATCGCAGCTCTGGGTCGTGTTTGCTCCCCCTCTCCACGTTGGAGAGGGGGCCGGGGGGTGAGGTCACGCCACGATCTCATTCCAGATCGTGGGGCTGCCCGTCACGCTTTCGAGGTACGCGCCGTCGGCTTTGTCTGGCCGCACAT
>JAYUYF010000619.1:0-3135 GCA_043752605.1 Roseiflexaceae bacterium | reverse complement strand
TCGCCCCTACTACGTCGTGTAATGCGCGTTGATCTCGACATACTCCTTCGAGAAATCGCAGAACCAGACGGTGGTGGCCGCACTGCCCAGACCCAGATCGATCGTAATCTGCACCGGGTCGTGCCGCAGCAATGCGGATGCGGCGGCCAGATCGGCGGCCACCGGCGCACCGCGATCGAGCAGCAAAACGGCCTCGTCGCCCGTGCCAAAGGTCAGGGTAATCGTCTCAGGGTCGATCGCGGCACCCGAGTAGCCCGTGGCGCACAGGATGCGGCCCCAGTTTGGGTCAAAACCGTGGATTGCGGTCTTCACCAGCGGGCTGCGCGCGATCGCATTGCCCACAGTATGCGCCATCGCGTCATCGGTGGCTCCGCGCACCTGGAGCTCGACGAGGCGCGTGGCGCCTTCGCCATCGCGGGCCACCTGGCGCGCCAGATCCGTGCACACGGCGCGCAGCGCCGCCAGAAACGCCGCGTCGTCGGCGCCAATTTGCACACCACTGGCCCCCGAGGCGAGCAGCAACAAGGTATCGTTGGTGCTCGTGTCGCCATCGACGCTGATACGGTTGAACGACCGGTCGGCGGCGTAGCGCAGCGCCGTATCGAGCACCGCAGGCTCCACCCGCGCATCGGTCGTGACGACCGCGAGCATGGTGGCCATGTTGGGGTGGATCATGCCCGCGCCCTTGCACATCCCGGCGATCGTAACTATGCCGCCGCTGTGGGCAAACGTGTGGCTGGCGATCTTGGGCCGCGTGTCGGTGGTCATAATCGCCTGCGCCGCGTGCCCGGCACCCACGTGTGCGGCGGGCGATGCGAGGATAGCCACACCCTGCGTAATCGTGTCCATTGGCAGTGGGCGGCCGATCACGCCCGTCGAGAGCACCAGCACCTGGTCGGGCTGGCAACGCAGCGCATAGGCCGTGAGCTCGGCCGTCCGCCGGCAATCGGCATCGCCCTGCGCACCGGTGACCGCATTGGCGTTGCCAGCATTGATAATCACCGCGCGCACGGCGGTCGCATTCTCGCGCAGCACCTGCATATCGTAGCGCACGGGTGCGGCCTTCACCCGGTTGGTGGTAAAGATCCCGGCGGCGCTACAGTCGCGATCGGCGGCGACGAGCGCCATATCGAGCGCGCCATTCTTCTTCAAACCGGCGGCGGTGGCGGTGGCGCGGAACCCGGGCGCGAAGGCAAAGGTCTCCAGGGTGGTCATGATCATCTCCTGTCGGGCGGCGGGCGGGGATGGGGCGGGCGGCACACCGCCACGCCCCCCGCCGCGTTCAATCCGGTTCCGCGAGCGAGGTGCGAATGAACGCGGGCAGCGGCCACGCGCTGAAGGCCGGCAGCCCGCGCGCCGTGAGCCAGAGTGCGCTGCGGTACTGCAACAGCTCCAGATCAGCGGCATCGTCTGGCACGGCCGGGCGGCAACGCAGCGTTCCGAGTTCGGCCATTGGTTGCTCCTTTAGCCCCTCTCCCGTGGGAGAGGGGTGCCGAGCGGTCGCGAGGCGGGGTGAGGTCACGTATTGCCATCGACCAGCGCCCCGACCTTGACCGGCAACCCGAAGATCTTGATAAAGCCCTCAGCATCCTTCTGATTGTAGCTGGCACTCATCGTAAAGCTGGCGATATCCGGGTTGTAGAGCGTGTGCTCGGATTTGCGGCCCACCAGCATGGTGTTGCCTTTGTACAACTTCAACCGTGCGGTGCCGCTGACATTGCGTTGTGTCTCGGTGAAGAACGCCTGGAGCGCGTGGCGTAGCGGGGTGAACCACTGGCCGTTGTAGACCACCTCGGCATAGCGATGCGCGACGACATCTTTGTAATGCAGCGTGTCGCGATCCAGCGCCAGTTGCTCGATCGCCTGATGCGCGGCCTTGAGGATCGTGCCGCCGGGCGTTTCGTACACGCCGTGGCTCTTCATGCCCACCAGACGATTTTCGACCAGATCGATCCGGCCGATACCGTGCTGCACACCCAGCTCGTTCAGCCGGTTGAGCAATGCGACCGGCCCGAGCACCACACCATCGACAGCCGTCGGTACGCCCTGCACAAACGTTACCTCGACATACTCCGGCGTGTCGGGGGCGTTTTCGGGCGAAACCGTGAGGGTATACATCGGCTCTTCGGGCTCGTGCCACGGGTCTTCGAGGATGCCACCTTCGTGCGACATGTGCCAGATGTTGCGGTCGCGGCTGTAGATTGATTTGAGCGAGGCGCTGACCGGTACATTGTGTTCGACGGCGTAATCCAGCGCATCCTCACGCGAGACGATATCCCACTCGCGCCACGGTGCGATCACCTGAAGCTGCGGCGCAAACGCCATGTACGTGAGTTCGAAGCGCACCTGGTCATTGCCTTTGCCGGTGCAGCCGTGCGCCAGCGCATCGGCACCCTCTTGCAACGCGATCTCGGCCTGACGGCGCGCGATCAGCGGGCGCGCGACTGAGGTGCCGAGCATGTAGATCCGCTCGTAGACCGCGCCCGATTGCAGCAAGGGGAACAGATACTCGCGCACAAACACGTCGCGCAGGTCTTCGACGTAGCACTTCGAAGCACCGCTGGCGAGCGCCTTGGCTTCGAGCCCGGCGAGCTCATCGTCTTGCCCAATATTGCAGCAATAGCAGATCACCTCGGGGTTGCCATAGTTTTGTTTCAACCAGGGCACAATAATACTGGTATCGAGGCCGCCCGAATAGGCGAGCACAACTTTACTGACGCGCGGACGAGTGGTCATGCGATTGGATCCTTTGCTCTACGGGCGTGGCCTGCGCAGGTCTTCGGCGAATGCCACGATGATACACGATCTGGCGCGGGATGCGGGCGGGCGCGGGCGGGCGGACGGACGCAGCATGCTGCGTCTCTACGTGATCCTCACGCCCGCATCCCGCCCACCGCCTGCTACCGCGCCAGCAACGGCAGCAGCACCCGCGCGCGGAACGGCGCAACCGTGAGTTGCAGCGCCGCCGATGCGCCGCCGCCCGGACCAGCGGTGACGACCGTGATATTCGCCGTGCCAGCGCTGGCGATCAGGTTCGCGGGCACGACGGCGGTGAGTTGCGTACTGTTCACCAGCGTCGTCACCAGTGCGGTGCCGTTCCACTGCACCACCGCGCCTGCCACAAAGCCTGTGCCG
>JAYUYF010000618.1:0-3144 GCA_043752605.1 Roseiflexaceae bacterium | reverse complement strand
TTGGAGATATCCTCGTGACGGTTGACGGCGCGCAGGGCAGCCGCCAGTATATGTGGGAGGGCTTCCCCGGGCGCGATGATGACCTGACGGTCTACCTGTTCTATTACGAGGCGCTCGGTCGCCGCGCACCGGGCGACGCGCCGGGGTTGCTCGATCTGTTTGAAGATTACTTTGTGCAGTTGCCGGGCTACAAGCGGCCCGGGCCGCACTTCCGCCACCAGAAACCGGTGTATGGCTACATCCCGGCGCGCCACGCGCTCAATGGTGCCACGCCGCTGCTGCGCGGTGTGTTGCCCGTGGGTGATGCAGCCGCACAACAGAGTCCGCTCACGTTTTGTGGTTTTGGCTCGCACGTACGCAACCTCGATCGTACCACGACCCTGCTGCACGATGCCCTGCGCGATGATCAGACCGCGCCGCACCAGCTCGCGCATGTGGGTGCCTACCAGTCCAATGTCGCCCTCAACTGGGTCTTCAGCCGCTTCATGGAGCCCTGGCAGCGCGGCGACGATGTCAACCGTTTGCAGCACGATTTCCTTTGCGTGCTCGAACGCCTCGGCGAGCCGCTCGCCACACGCTACTTCCGTGACCAGATGCGCTGGAGCGATTACCACCGTATGGTGCTCGGCATGTTTGCACAGCGCCCCACGATCGTCTTCGATGCCTGGCAGGTGCTCGGGCCACGCGGTATCGTCCGCTGGGTGCGTGATTACCTGCGCTATAGCGCGACGGCCGGTGCCGCACACGTGGCTGCCCGAATCGGCGAACGCGGTCGTGCCGGTTTCCTTGCGGCAGCACAGCGCCTGGCTCCTGCTATGACCCCGCGCCTGCGCGCCCTGGTCGCCGAATGGCGCGTGATGGGCTGGCTCACACCGTATCGTTGAGCACGCCGAATGGCACCAAACCGAACAAGCTATGAACAAAGACTCTTCATAAGCTTTTCGCGTGACAAAAAAGTCCTAATATGGCATACAACTATCGTCATGCTTCTTATTTGGCGCGTTAGTGATACGATAGTGTCAGGAGAAGTGCATGGCGAGTTTTCGCATACACTTGTCCGGCGCATCGAATACGCACGGCGCTTGCAAAGCATGTGTTTGGATATTGCGGCATTGTAGCAATATTGCGCCGTGTGCAACGATAGCGATTGTTGGTTGAAATTTTGTTGTACTATGAATAAGAAGTGTATTGGAATAGAGAATTTCCATACAATGATGATGGAGGCCACCAATGACCCGACAGGAACAAATCGCAGCGGTACTCGAGCGACTAGCATCTGGTATCGGTAGTGACATGACCGGGGCGGTTGCCGTGAGCAGCGACGGCCTGGTGCTGGCATCGCGGATCGCGAGCGATGTTAATGCGGATCGTGTTGGTGCCGTCGCGGCGACGATGATCGGTGTGACGCGTCGTGTCGCTACTGAGCTCAAGATTGGTCAGACCGAGGAAGCTATTCTGCGAGCAGACAACGGATTGTTCATGGTGTTGCCGGCCGGTACGCAGAGCCTGCTGGCGGTGGCCGTGCGGCAGGGCGCAAATCTTGGCATGGTTCGCATCGAAGCACGCGAAGCGGCAGCAGCGATTGCGGCGTTCCTGTAGCTTATTCCACAATGCTCCGGGTGCCACGTTCGCACAGATCTCTTGCATCAACCACGCACGCGCACGGCGGACGTGCCACGAAGCGCAGCAAATCCGCGCACTGGCCTGGAGGTTATCATGGCACTTGAAGGAAACCTGACCGATCTGCCGCTCGTCGATCTGCTCGAAATCCTACACGACGATGCGCGTACAGGTGTGCTCTCGATCGATGCTACAAGCGCGAACGGCACGCTGTGCTTCGAGCGCGGTACGCTGATCGATGCTACGCTGAGCCAGCGCCTTGGCGTTGGTGCGTCGCTTCAGGCTGATGATGCCGTCTTGCGGATGCTCGAATGGCAAGAGGCCGAGTTTGTCTTTGCCTACGACCCGACCGTTGCGGCGCGTGCGCGGCGGGTGGCGCACGCGGTGCCGTGGCTGATCGAGACCCACCGTGAGCGAAGCACTGAGCCGATTGCGCTCGCGCCAGAGACCACACTTCGGTTTGCCCCCGCGCCACCCGTCGGCGGGGTACGCGTCACCCTTGCAGAGTGGCGTGTGCTCAGCCAGGTGTCGGTCAGCAATGATGTGGCCGATCTGATCCAGCGTGTCGGCATTGCGCGCGATGATGCGGTGCGCGCGATCTCGCGGCTGGTGCGCAGAGGCCTGATCGAGCCGCAGGCGCGGACGTTGCTCGCCCCAGTTGCGGTTGCGGTCAAGCCAGCTGCAGCCGGTGCACGCAGCAGTGCCCCGGCGATCGGCAGTGCGTTGCTCAGTGCGATTCTGCGGCGCGTACGTAGTCTCTGAAGGGAAGACGATGGAGGCCTACAAAGTTGTGGTCACCGGCCCGTATGCGGCCGGCAAGTCGACATTCATCCGCACGGTCAGTGATATCGAGGTCGTAAGCACCGAGGCGCAGACAACCCTCGCCGAGGAGCGCGATCAGAAAGCATCGACGACGGTTGCGCTTGATTTTGGCACAATCGCGATCACCCCCGATCTCAACCTCTATCTGTTTGGTACGCCGGGTCAGCAACGCTTTGATTTTATGTGGGAAGTGCTGAGCGTCGGCGCGCTCGGCTATATTGTGTTGGTCGATAGTTGCCGCCCGCGCCAACTGATCGAGGCGCGCGAGATGATTACGGTCTTTGAGGCTATCACCGATGCGCCATATGTGATCGGCGCAACGCGTCAGGACGATCCGACCGCGCTTCCACTCTCCTACATCCGCCGTCGCCTCGCACTCGCGCCTGCGGTGCCGGTGGTCGGCTGCGTTGCGACTGAGCGCGAAAGCGCGAAAAACGTGCTGATTGCGCTTGTCGAGCGCATGGTTGCGCGCGATGGTGGGTAGCTGAGACCTGTCACATACAATGCTGGCGCTTCATGATGCTGCAGTATTCTGCCTGACAGTTGCTGGTATGTGGGATAATACCTCCGAATCGTCACCGTTGAGGAGGTTGTGATGTCGGGTGGTATCAAAGCCGGGGGCATCTTTTTTATCGTCGCGCTCGTACTCGTTTTCGGGTCGACATTCCTTCCATTTGGTTGTGTTGTCTGTGCGCCGATCCT
>JAYUYF010000617.1:0-7798 GCA_043752605.1 Roseiflexaceae bacterium | reverse complement strand
CGATCCGAAACGCGGCGGCGGCGGCGGGCCGGTCGCCGCTGCGTGCGAGTGCCTGGCCGTGGCGCAGGTGCCACTCTGCGTGTCGCGGTGCGCAGCCGATCGCGTGCCGCCACGCATCGAGCGCGTGGTCAGTCGCACCGTTTGCCTCGTGGTCATCGGCGATCTCGGCCCACCAGTCACCACGCGCCGGGTCGCGCGCCAGCGCTGCGGCGAGGGTTGTGGCGGCTTCGGCGCGGCGGCCAACGGCGCGCAGCGATGTCGCCAGTACTTGCTGATGCGCGGCCGTATCCGGATCGAGTTGGACCGCGCGCTGCGCTGCGTCGAGCGCGTGCGCGATGCTGCCCTGGTCGCGCAGCAGTGCGGCGAGCAACGCATAGCTGCCGGCATCGCGCGGGTCGCGCTGCAGCGCCTCGATCAGGCTTGCCCGCGCACTCTCGCGGTCGCCACGCGCGCTGTGGGCGGCGGCGCGCATCTGCCAGACGCGCGCATCGGCCTGTGCGGCGGGCAGGCGCTCGAGTTCGGCCACTGCCTCGCTGTGCCAGCCACGGCGCAGATACAATTCGGCTAGCTCCACACGCCAGCTGTGGGCATCCGTGTTACTGCGCAGTGCGCGTTCGATCGCGCTCACCGCCTCGGGCAGGTTGCCGAGGTCTGCCAGACAACGGCTGAGCAACAGCCAGGCTTCGGCGTCTTCGCCGCTCTGTGCGGCGCGCCGCAGGTGTGGCAACGCGGCGGCATCCTGGCCAAGCCGTCGTAAGACGCGCGCGAGTGTGGCGTGTTGTGTGGTCGGGGCGGGGTCGATCGCGATCGCACGTTCGAGCGCGCTGCGCGCCCCGGCGAGATCGCCGCTTGCTTCGAGCACCGCACCGTGCGTGGCGTGCTGCGCGGCACCACCCAAATCGTGCTCCAGCGCACGCTCGGTGTGGCCGCGCGCGCGTTGGAGTAAGCCGAGCGACAGGCAGGCGGTGGCGAGCGCGGTCTCGGCGCGCGCCGCGAGCGCACGCAGCGGCTGGTTGCTCGTCAGTTGTGTCAGTGGTTCATCGTTCTGATGATGTTTTGGCTCAGTCTGCAAGACCCGCTCGATCACGCTCACCGCCTGCGCGAGCACGCTGGTTGCTGCGTCTGGCTGGCCAGCCGCAACCAGAATTTCGCCCAGCCGCAGGCGGTGGCGCGGCTCGGCGGGTGCGAGGCGAGTCGCAGCTTTGGCGGCCACCAGTGCCGGTTCGTAGGCGGCGGTGGCCGCCAGCAGGTCGCGCAGTGTCGCCTGGGCGTTCGCATCGTCAGGGCACTGCGCGACGACGCGTTCGAGCAGTGGGCGGGCGGCGGCGTGCTCACCACGTGCGCTCAAGAGCGTGCCCGTCAGCAGCGCCGCAGCGTCGAGGTCGGCGTCGAGCGCGAGCGCGCGGCGGCCAGCGGCCAGCGCGGCATCCGGTCGTTGCAGCGCCGCCAGCGCGCGGCCACGCTCAAGATGGACGGCGGCGTCCTGCGCGTCGAGTGCCACTGCGGCATCGAGCAACGCCAATGCATCGTCGTAGCGGCCGAGGTCCAGCGCGAGCCGACCGGCGCGCTGCTGGGCGATCGATTCGCCCGGGCGTAGCGCGGCGGCTTCGCGCGCGGCGTCGAAGGCGGCCTCACTGCGGCCGAGCGCCGCCAGCGTCTGGCTGTAGGCGGTGAGCGTTGCGGCGTGCTCCGGGCGCGTGCCCAGGCTTTTGGCAAAGTACTCGGCAGCGGCGGCGTGCTGCCCGGCTCCGGCACGCGCACGGCCAAGGAGTTCGAGTATTTCTGCGCTCTGTGCGTCGGGTGCCGTGCGGCCAAGCAGCCGGATGGCGCGCCCCCAGCGTTGCGCGCCGATGTGGAGCTGTGCCACCTCGACCGTCGTCGCAGTGTCGTGTCGGTCGCTGCGTAGCGCGGTGGCGAGCAGCGTGCGCGCCCGGCCAGCATCGCCCGCCTGGCGGTGGAGCGCACCCGCCGTGCGGGTGTAGACTGCGTTTCCCGGTGCGATCGCGGCGGCGTGTTCGTGCGCGCTGAGTGCGGTGGCCAGATCGTTGAGGCTCGTCGCCAGCATTCCCAGGTCGAAGTGCAGATCGGCGCGTTCGGGGGCCTGTTGCACCGCCCGGCTCAGCACCTGGAGCGCGTCCGCTCCTGCGCCAAGATGCGCGTGTTCGTGCGCCAGGTCGCGCAACATATCGGCGTGGCTGGGTGCCAGCGCGCTGGCGCGTTCGCGCAGGACGAGCGCTTTGTCGTGGCGGCCCTGGCGGCAGTGCAGTGCGGCCAGTTCGGCGTGTGATTCGGCGCTCTCGGGGTGCAGGTCGAGCGCCTCGCGCAGCAATGTGCCAGCCTCGTCATATTCGCCGCGCTCGCGCAGCAAGGCACCCGCGCTGCGCAGGAAGCGCGCATTTTTGGGGTCGAGCCGTGTGGCGCGCCGGTAGGCTGCCAGCGCCGCATCATCATCACCATTCGCGGCGGCGGCCTGGGCGAGCGCAAACGCCAGATCGGCGCGTTCGGGGGCGATCTCGGTGGCGCGCAAGAGCGCCGCCAGCGCGCCGGTCGTATCGCCAAGCTCCTGACGCAATTGGCCGATCGGCAGGTAGAGCTGCGGGTCGTCTGGCCGCACCGCGACCGCCTCCTGAAACAGTGCCAGCGCTTCGGTTCGCCGTCCGGCATCGGCGAGCACATAGCCAAGCTCGGCGCTGGTGGTCGCATCCGGGCCGCGCTCGCGCCGCAGCCGCTGGAGCAGCACCTCGGCCTCGTCGAGCCGCTTCAGGCTGCGCAGCGCGCGGGCGACGCTCTGGCGGTACATTGGGTCGGTCGGGCGGCTGGCCGCCGCCTGCTCGTAGGCCGCCAGCGCGCGCTCGCCCTGGTTCTGGCGCAGGTACACGTGTCCCAGTTCGTGCGCTGCTTCGGCCGAACGGCGCTGCTGGGCGTCGAGCACCAGTTCGAGCGCCGCAGCAGACTGATCGAGCGCGTTGAGGCGGCTACAGACGATGCCGAGGTGCTGGCGGTAACGTAGGTCGTCTGGCTCGCGCAACAACGCCTGCTCGTAGGCACCGCGCGCCTGCTGCCATTCGCTCGCCGCGCTGTAGATTTCGCCCAGGCGGCCAAACATCCCGGCCTCATCGTACCCTTCGGCTCCCGCCAGTTCGAGTTGCTCGCGCGCGGCCGCTTGCAGACCTTCGCTGGCAAAGGCATCGGCGAGCACGATCCGCAGCGGTGGTGTGAGTGAACGGCTCTGCGCCAGCCGCGCTTCGAACTGGTCGGGTGCTTCGGCGTCGATCAGGCAGCGCGCCGCCAGCCGCACCGCGCCACTCGCCAGTAGTCGGCGCAGCACCGCGTCACGATCCGCGCAGATGCTGTAGGCAAACACGACCGCATCGCCCCAGGCGCGCGCAAAGACGCTTGGCGGCCAGGCGGCGGGTGGTTCTTGCGCGAGGCGCAGCGCCTGCGCAAAGGCGCGCAGCGTCGGGTGCCGAAACGTCAGGCTCTGCTGATCGCTGTCGAGAACCAGAATCCCGGCGGCGGTCAGTGCGGCGATCGCGGCCAGCGCATCCGGAGCGCGCAACTTGCCCCGCACGATCGCCGCACGCATCGCGGCTGCGGCTCCTGCCTCGCTGCCCGCGCTCTCGATCGCGGCCACCGCGTCGGTGTGCGGCAGTGTGGTTTGCTGGCGGCTCTCAAGTTCGGCCGCGAGCGTCGCCAACGCATTCACGGTCGTTGCGGTCTCGGCACTGAGCCGGTGGGTGCGAATAGCGAGCGCGACGACCGCCGGTACCCAGTGTGCGAGCAGCCTGCCGCGCGCCGGGATGGCACCATAGCCGGTCAGCACGGGCAGCTCGATCAGTGTGGCCAGCCAGCGCGGGCGCGCCGCGAGCGCCACCAGGTCTTCGGTGCGCCGTAGTCGGGCGGCTGCGGCTTCGCCGTACTGCCGCTGCACCAGACCCACAATATCGTTGGTACCCAGCGGCTGCACGAGCCGCACGGTGGCACCGCCCAGCCACGGCCGAAACAACCCGAGTTGCTCGGTGCGGCACGAGAGGAGCCAGCGCACCTGCGATCCAAGCGTGCTCATGGCGGCGGCGATCGCGGAGAGCGCGCCAAGTTGCAAATCGCCCGGGATCTCGTCGATCCCGTCGAGTACGATCAGTAAGGTCTGGTCTTGCGCCAGTTCAGCGAGCAGTGGGCACTCCTCACCGTACGCGGCGGCGAAGGTCGCGTCGAGCGAGCGCTGAAACTGCGCAAGCTCGATGTACACCGGAATGACCGGTTGTGCGCCCGTCTGCGGCCGGTTGCGGCCCGCCAGCGCGCGCTCGGCGAGCATCGCGGCGAACTGGCGCAGTGTGGTGGTTTTGCCCGCGCCCGCCGGGCCGACCAGTGCCAGCCGCGCAAACAACTCGGCCGCCATCGGCAGCGTCAGCCGTGCGCTGCGCCGTTCGTCGCTTGCATCGTGTGGCTCGGGGGCCAGCCAGAGCGGCGAGACGCCGCGGGCCGCGATCAACTGTGGTCGGGCGCACAGCCAGCGCAGGTAGCCTTCAGTCCAGTCGGTTGTCTCGCTCATCGCGCGTCCCTCTTCCACATCGCCAGTGCTATGCCTGGACCATCGAGAGCATCCAGAAGCTCACGCTACAGATCATCGTGCCGAGCAAGCACAGGAACACGCCTGTGCCAATTGCGGTTCGCACCAGTGCGGTGACCGATTCAAGCAATCGTGCCGTGCCTTCGAGCGCGGCCTGCACCCCCAGATCGGCGATCGCTTTGCCGCTCAGTCGCGTCGACTGGTTCGAGAGCGCGCGCATCGATTCCTGGTACTCACGCGTCATGATGATCAGCATCCCGCTGGTCAGCATGCCGATTCCGGCGACGAACAGCACCACCGCCATGCCGATTTGGATCATCGCTGCCATGGTGCATCGCTCCCTTCGCTGGTCTGGTCTTCGGCGAGCCGGTCGGCAGCCATCCCGCCAAAGATGATCAGCAACTGCTGCACCGCTGTATCGGTCGTATCACCATGTGCGGCGAGTAGCAGCGCGGGCGCACCACCAATTGGCACCACCAGCAGTGTTGCGCCGTCTTCGCGGCGCACCAGCGTGCGGCCGGTTTGCAACGCTTCGCTGGCGATCCGCTGATGGATCGGGTCGATCCGTACGCCGCCCGTCCGCCCGTCGCCGCGCGCCAGCGCCAGCGCGCGCAACCCCTGCTGCCCGTCGTGGCTGAGTACGCCGATCCAGTTGAGCCCCAGCGCCTGCGCCAGGCGGCCGTTGGCCTCGCGCACCGCCGCAATCCCATCGCTGGCGCGCAACGCGCCGGTACACTCCCAGAGTGCCGCCAGCCCGTCGCTGTGGCGCACAATCCGGCGATGCGCGCTGAGCGCCAGTGCGCGCGCGCCCGCCAGCGCGGCGAGGGTCGTCAGTGCTTCGTGCTGTGCACATGTCAGCGTGGCGCGCGGTCGCGCGATGCGCAGCACACGGCCACCTTCATCATCCAGCGGGTAGCACGCGGTGCCGGGCGCGCCGCTGGTTTCGAGCACCGCGTCGGCAGCGCCGATCCGGCTAGCCTGCTCGCTGATCACGCGCGCCAGCGTGGCGTCATCCTGCGCGGCCGCCACGCTGCGCACCGCCTGTCGCTGCCATTCGACGGCACAGCGCGCGTCATCACGTTCGCGCATCAGTGCCGCACGTGTTACGGCATCGTCCTGCACCCGCTGCAAGAATGCGCGCCCGCGCCACCAGCCAAGCGCCAGGATGCCGCCCGCCACGCTGTACAGCACAATCCCCGGCAGCGCCGTGTGCTGCGATCGGCCATCCAACAGCAGCAGCGTGAGTAGCACCACCAGCCCGGCACCCCAGCCGAGCAGCGCGTCGCGACCTTCGCCGGTGACCCCACCGACGACGACCAGCAGGAGTGTCATCACCAGTAGCGGGCTGCTAGCACCACCCGTCGCTGCGATCAACACACCAATCGCCAGTGCATCGAGCAAAATGGCCGACCACTCTGGCCCGCGCCGCAGCAGCGCCAGCGTCAGCGCGGCTGCCGCGCTGATGATCGCGAGTAGCGCGGCTGCCGTGCTGCCGAGCAATACAATGCCCACCAGCACCAGCGCGCCGCGTACGCCGATCACGATCGGGTTTGGTGTGCTCCGACGCGAGCTCCCCGTGGTTCGCCTGCTGCCGCCAGTTGTCGAGAGAGGTATTAGCACATCTGCCTCGCTTTCACGCATTCATAGCGGTTCTCAAAAAAGTTGAACCAGTCGCCAATTGTGCTCCCGCGCTCCGTGCCGGAGCGGCGGCCGGTGGGCGAGGCCGGTATCGCGCAACCTGGCTGATAACCGCGCTAGAGAAGGTCTGCCGCACGCTGGATCGCGCTCCAGTCGCCGATCGGACAGTACACGACATCAAGCGCATACGCCTCAGCCACGTAATCACGCGCGCCGCTGCGTACCCGATACGCGGGCCCGAGCGGTGCGCCCAGCCGCTCGCGCTGCGCAAATGCGGTGATCGGCCATTCGCTGCGCAACCTGCTGCCCGCGCGTCGGTAGCTCGCGTCGAGCAACGCTTCGGCCAACCGTGCCTGTGCGCGATCGTTGCTGTCGTGCAACGTCTGCAGCGTCCCGATTGCTTGCCACTGGTTTACCGGCGCGTAGAGCGTATCCAGCGCATACGGCGCGACGACATAGGTCGTGCTGTCGAGTTCGATCCGCACGGTCGTGCCAATCGGTGGCCCGATCGGGCTGCGCAACGCATACTGGTGAAACGCCCAGTCGGTGCGAAAGCTCTCGCCGATCTGCGCATAGACGCGCTGCAACACCACATCGCGCAGCGGCTGTTGCGCGGCGAGCGTCAGGCTGCTCAGCCGCTGGATCGCGCGCCAGTCGCCAATTGGCGAGACCAGCACATCTTTGCCAAACGCCTGCGCAATAAAGTTGCGCGCACCCACCACGCATTCGAACGATGGCCCGATCGGCAGCCCGAGCGACGCTGTGCGCGCCGCGCGCGACATCGCCCACTCCGGCCACTCGACCGCACCCACCTGCTGGTAGGCTTCGCGCAGCAGGTGCTCGCCCAGTGTGCGCCGCTCGGCTGCACCAACGGGCCGCTCCGGACGGGTGGGTTGCTGCGGCGTGGCCCCGCCGACATCGCTGCGAAACTGCTCCCACGGGAAGCCGGCCGGGTCGCTTTTGCGGCCGCGCGGCACGGCCACATCGCGGTGCCGCGTGATATTCTCGGCCACGATCCCAAATGTATCGATCTTGACACGTGTCAGTTCGCGTACCGCATCAAGTTGTGCCGCCGGATACGGGTCGCGTCCGTCGTTGGCATTCTCGATCTCGATCCCGATCGAAACTTCGTTGACAAAGCGCTCGCCACGCCACTCGGCGCGCCCGGCGTGCCAGGTACACGCGCTGTCATCCGCGAGCTGGTAGATGCGCCCGCTCTTGTCGACCACGTAATGGCACGAGACGCGTGCGGTCGGGTTTGTCAGCCACGCCAGCGCGCTGCGCGCTGCGCCGACCGTCGCGTGCAGCACGATCAGGCTGACTGGCCGCCCGCCGCGCGAGCTGATATTTGGGGTTCGGTACGAGGTGTCGATATGCATGCTGTTCCAGATGACAAACAGATTACAACTAGTTTTCAACACCTTACCATCTGGCCGTGTTGCTGTGCTATAGTACGAATAATGATTATTGGGTAGACAGTTTCTGGTATGCTTTGCTACTTACTGGTACGTACTGGCAGATGATCAGTCAAGCACACGATCCTGTTCCGCTCACTACCCGTCGGATGTATCCGTACCCGTGCGTACCGGC
>JAYUYF010000616.1:0-3148 GCA_043752605.1 Roseiflexaceae bacterium | reverse complement strand
GTAGAACTCGGCGCGCTCTGCGTCTGCCGTAGATACGTGTGCATCGGGCGTGGCGTTCTGCCTGGCCGCCGGCGGCGACACCGGCCCGGGCAGGCGTGGTGGTTCGGCCTGCGGGCGGCGGCTGACAGTGGTGGATATTTCGGTCGGTCGTTGTGTCAGGAAGCCAAACGCATGGCGGTCGTCCGTCGAGCGTTTCGGATCGCGGAACGGATGCTCGGCCTCGACGCGGGCGAGGATCTCATTTACATCGATGTCGGTCAACTCGTTGCGCAGGATGAGCGCCTCGGCGATCGCGATCACCGCCTCTTTGTTGACTTCCATCATGCCCTTGATTTCGGCATACTGCTCATCAAGAATCTTCTCGACGCGCTTCTTGACATCGGGTGATCGCATGCCATCGCCGCCCGATGCCAGATGCGAATACAGACTGCCGTCCATACCCAGCGCACCCACCATCCAACTGGCGGTGCCCGTGGCACTGTGGAAATCACTGACGACGCCATTGAGCTGGTCATCGAGGAATAGCTCTTCGGCGGCGCGGCTCGCGAGCGAGATCTTGATCTGGTTGAGCATGTCGCGCTTATTGCTGAGATGCTTCTCTTCAGTGGGCTTCCAGGCGGCAAAGCCAAGCGCGCGGCCGTGGCGCACGATCGTGACTTTGGTCAACCGTTCTCTGCGGAGCAGCTTGACCATCGCATACGCGTGACCCGCCTCGTGATACGCGAGTTGGCGGCGCTCCTCGTACGACATGTTGCGGATCGGCTGGCTAAGACCCCACTCGTGCATCTCGCGCGCCTTGGTGAAGTCCCAGTAATTGATCGTCGTTCGGTTATCAAAATGGGCGTAGATGATCGCTTCATTGATGACAAATTTGATAGCAACCGGCGTATAGCCGATTGTATCGGAGACCATGCGCTCGATCGGCATCGTCTCGTGTACGACTTTACCAAGGTAATATTCAATAATCTCGGCGCGGCCTTCGCTATCGGGCAGGTCGATCGCGATCTTGCGATCAAAGCGGCCGGGGCGCAACAGCGCGGCGTCGAGCGTCTCGACCAGGTTTGTGGCACCCATCGTCAGCACCGGCGGCATCTCGGCCTTCTTGCGGCGCATACGCAGGCCAAAGAAGCCAAGCAACTTGCCCCAGAACGACTGGTCGTGTGGCGGCGGATCCATCTGGATGAGCAACTCGTTGAGCAGGCCGCTGCTGGCACCCATGCCCATGCCCATCATCGCATGCTGCTTGCCACCAAGCTCAGACGGTGTGGCACCCGCCGCGCCGCTGCCCATCAGCGAGCTGCTGCGCGCCATACCGATCGCGTCGATTTCGTCAATAAACAGGACACACGCGCCATATTCGCGGGCGAGCTTACGCGCCTTGCGGTAGAGCAGCATGACCTTCATATTGCCCATGCCCATGAACGCCGATGTGAGCGACGGGGCGCTCAGGTAGCCAAACGGTACACCCGCCTCGGTGCTGACCGCCTGCGCCATATAGCTCTTGCCGGTACCGGGAGGGCCGACGAGCAGCACACCGCGCGTCACCTCGCCGCCCATTTGCTTGAACTCTTTTGCACCACGCAGCAGCGTCACGATCCGGCTAGCCGCTTCGAGCACCTCGGGGTTGCCCTTGTAATCTTTGAAACCGATGCCCGTCTCGCCCGGTTCGAGCCAGTAGATACGGGTACGGCCCATAAAATAGAACATCAGAAAGAACTGGAAGCCGATGAAGAAGAACAGATACGCCACCAGACCAAGACCCTGAAGAATCACCGGCCCCATGTCATTGGTGGTGACAAACGTAAAACCGGCTGGCAGAATCTTCATCGCCAGCCAGAGGGCAAACAGCAAGATCGCTGCGCGGCTGATGACGCGCATCAGCTTCTTTGGCCAGCCGTCGAGCACGTTGTCGATTTGTGTATCAATCTGGCGGTCGAGCTCATCGCGGTAGCGTGGCTCGGGTCGGTACGGTTCAAGCGCCATCGCGTTTCTCCTCAGTTACTCGCGCCAGAGCGGAGTGGCGTAATCACGCCGTCGATCTTCCCCTTAGCATCGGTCGTGATCACCATCGAAACCGTCACCGTGGTTGTAGGCAATACAATATCAACCGCGTAGAAATACATGCCGCCGCCATCGCTCGTCTTTACACCACCGATGTAATCGAGTTTGCCATACTTCAGGCCACCCGCGCGCTCGGCGTTCGCCTGTGATTGCAGTGTCTCTTTTGATGCACCGGTGCTCAGTTGTTTGCTCTGAAAGCTCGTGCTGTAGGCTTCCCACATCACACTGGCATCAAACGCCTTGCGCCCTTCCATGTAATTTTGCACCGCGGGGGCAGCTGCCATGGTTACACGCGTGACGGTGCCTTCGGTCGTGCTCTTCGGGCCCCACAGCTGCCAGCCGAGGTAGGAGATCGCGATCAAGGCAATCAGGCCAACGATCAGCGCACCAGCAACCGGGCGAAGGAGGCGCAACACCGAAACAAGGACATACACCAGGCGGCGGAGCAGGAGGCGGGGCAGGCGGGCGGCGGTGGTGATGGCATTGGGTGGCGGGTGAGCGACGGTTTGTCGCTGATCTGGCTGGACCTGCATAGCAAGACCTTTCTCGACGCGTGTGATAGAGTTTAATAAAAAGTATACTGTTTACCGCAACGCGGATCAAGCCGCAGGAATGAGGGAAAAATGAGAGGATTTCAGCGCATCTGGACGCGTGGAAATACGATTGCACTGATTGTGATTATCAGCTACGCGATCCTTGCAATTGGCGCACAATCTGGTGTCGGTGTCGCTGGTCAAGGACTCGACCCGGTGCTGGCCGATGTGCGCGCGCGCGGTGTCTTGCGTGTGGCAATCGATCCGGGCTATGCACCATTCTCGCAGACCGTCGCTGGCGATCTCGTGGGCTACGATGTCGATCTGGCGCGCGCCCTGGCTGCGAAGCTGGGCCTCCGTGCCGAATTGGTAACAACCGGACTTGACGCGGTGTACGATGATCTGGCGAGCCGCCGGGCGGATATTATTATCTCAGCCCTGCCCTATTCACCCGATCAGGCCTGGCGTGCGCGCTTTTCGGCGTTCTATTTTGATGCTGGTCAATTGCTGGTTGTGCGCGCCGACACCCCAGTGGGCCGCCTGGCAGATCTGGC
>JAYUYF010000615.1:0-3158 GCA_043752605.1 Roseiflexaceae bacterium | reverse complement strand
GGGGTGTCAACATCGGGCGCGGCTGGCGTTGGTACGCGGTACCAATCACGCTGCGTGGCCCAGCAATCGTCACGATCCGCAGCGACACGTTCGCCGCGACTGATGGCCGCATGCTGGGGGTGCTAATCGGCGCGGCGCGGCTACGCTGAGTTTGATAACGCGTTGTGTTGATTTTCATCGAGTTTCTGATACAATCAGCAGTATCCCGCAAAGACATTTCCCACGTATGGATCGCACAGAACAGGAGAACGTACCATGTTTTCTCGTGTCATGACTGGTGGATTCTTGATTTCGTTGCTGGCAGCCTGTGGTGGAGCCACCCCGGCTACCGCGCCGACGACCGCGCCCGCAGGTGGTGCCGCCACCGCCGCTCCCGCAGGCGATACCGCGCCGACGACCGCTCCCGCAGGCGATACCGCCACAACCGCCCCCGTCGCGTCGGGCGAGAAGACGCGTCTGACGATCGGAACGGGTGGTACCGGCGGTGTGTTCTTCCCGTATGGTGGCGGTATCGCGCGTATTCTGACGGAAAAAATGTCCAACACCGAAGCAACTGCGCAGGAGACCGGCGGCTCAGTCGACAATCTCAAGCTCCTCCAGACCGGCGAGGCACAAATCGGCTTCTCCACGGTCGACTCGGCGTTTGATGCAATCAACGGTACTGGCGCCTACGCCCAGACCGGCGCAGTCAACGCGCAGGCGATCGCGGTGCTGTACGAGAGCTTTGTCCATATCGTCGCCACGCAAGAATCGGGAGTTACCGATATTGCGAGCATGAAGGGTAAGCGCGTATCGGTTGGCTCGGCCGGTAGCAGTACCGAGGCCGCCGCCGAACGTGTGATCGAGGCGGGTGGGCTCGATCCGCAGACCGATATCACACGCGAAAACCTCAGCGTCGCCGATTCGGTTTCGGCGATGAAGGACGGCAAGATCGATGTCTTCTTCTGGATCGGCGGTCTGCCGACATCGGCGGTGACCGACCTGACGACCACCGGCACGCCAGCGGTCACGTTTATTACATCTGGCCAGTACGTGCAGCCGATGGTCGAGAAGTACGGCCCGCTCTACAAGGAGATGATGCTGCCCGCCAGCACATACAGCAATGTCGCCGCCGATGTGGCGGGTGTTGGCATCGGCAATATTCTGGTCGTTGGCTCTGATCTGTCGGAGGATACGGTTTACACGATCCTCAAAACGATGTTCGACAATCTGGCCGAGACCCAGGCGATCCACCCGGAAGCAAAGAAGCTCAGCCTCGAAACCGCTTGGACCGGGTCGTCGATCCCGTTTCACCCCGGCGCGATCCGCTTCTACCGCGAGCAGGGTGTCTGGAAAGATAGTTAGTGCTTCTCTTATCCCCGACCCTCTCCCGTTCTGGGCGAGGGTCGGGGCTCAGGGGAAGAAGCGGTTTACTCTACGCATCATAGCCTTCGATGATTCTGACCGCCTGCGGAGAAATCAATGACGACTTCTGTGCCTCACGTACCCACTCCCGCTGGCGATGACGCGCTCAGCCAGGAGCAAGTCAACAAGATCATCGAAGAGTACGAGTCTGAATCGGCGACGCGCAAACTCAGCGGCTGGTGGGGCTGGATCGTCGGCGGGCTCGCAGGGTTGCTCGCGGTCTATGCGCTGTACTGGACGCAGTATACCGTCACCACGCAGGTCTACCGCGCCAGCTTTTTGCTGCTGGTATTGGTGTTGACCTTCTGCTACTACCCGATGTTCAAGCGTGATCGGCAGCGGGTGCGGATCTACGATCTTGTGCTCTGCGGGCTAGCGACGGTCAGCCTGGTGTATTTGTCCCTCAACTTCCGTGAGGCGCTCCAGCGCGTGACGCAGCCGACGCTGATCGAACTCGTCATGGGCACACTGCTGATCGTGCTGGTGCTCGAAGCAACGCGCCGCACGACCGGCTGGGCGCTCACGATTGTCGCGTTCTGTTTTATCGGGTACGCCTTTCTTGGCCCCTACGTGCCCGAACCGTTTGACCATCGCGGCCTGAGCTTTCAGCGGCTGATTGGCACAAATTATCTGACGCTGCAGGGTATTTTTGGCGTGCCGCTCGATGTTGCTTCGACGTTTATTGTGTTGTTTACGATCTATGGTGCGGTGCTCGAATACAGCGGTGCGGGCAAATTCTTCCTCGACTGGTCATTTGCGGCACTGGGCAAATCAAAGAGTGGCTCCGGGCCGGGCCGCACCGTCACGGCGGCGGGATTTTTGCTTGGCACGGTCTCGGGCAGCGGCGTCGCGACGACCGTCACGCTTGGGTCGCTTGCGTGGCCGATGCTCAAGCGTGCCGGGTACGAAAAAGACACCGCAGGTGGCATGCTCTCGGCCTCGGGCATCGGTGCCACGCTCTCGCCACCCACACTCGGCGCGGCTGCGTTTCTGATTGCCGAGTACCTCGACATTTCATACCTCGAAGTGCTGATTATGGCCTGCATTCCAACGGTACTGTATTATCTCTCGATTTTGCTCATGATCGAAGCCGATTCACGCCGCATGGGCACGCAACCGGTGCCGATCGACACGATGCCACTGCGCGAACTGACGCTCAAATATGGCTATCATTTCTCATCGCTGTTTGCAATTGCGATCCTGATGGCGATCAATATTACGCCGTTTATGGCGGTGTTCTGGTCGATCGTGCTCGCCTTCTGCCTGAGTTTCTTGCAGCCCGAGACGCGGCTGACTTCGCTCAAGGCGCTGGCCGCAGGTGCCGTGCTGGCGCTGATGCTCGGGCTGTTGGGACAATTCGATATCATCGAGAATATGCGACCATCAAACGCCGCATTCTGGGGGATGATGCTGGCGGCGAGCATCGCGGCGGTGATCGTCCTGCGCCAGAAGCTGCGGCGCGAAGATGCCTCGCGTGACAATTCGCGGATCTTGCAGGCGCTCGAATACGGCGGCCGCAGCGTCGTGCCGATCGCGGCCACCACCGCCTGCGCCGGGATCATTGTCTCGGTGGTGACATTGACCGGGCTGGGGCTCAAAATCTCCGGGCTGATCGTCAACCTCGGTGGTGGTGCGGTATTCGCCACGATTGTGTTTGCGGCGATCGCGATCTGGGTGCTCGGGCTGGCGGTACCGGTCACGGCTTCGTACATCCTGGGTGCGGTGATGATCGTGCCCGCGCTCGAGCAAGTCGG
>JAYUYF010000614.1:0-3160 GCA_043752605.1 Roseiflexaceae bacterium | reverse complement strand
TCGATGCACTGGTGTATCTGCCCGTCGTGGTGCCCGAGGTGGTGATGGCGCTGGCATTGCTGGTCTTCTTTGCCTTCACCTACGGCCTGATCAACGATGTGCTTGGCATCCCGGCGCGGCTTGGGCTGATCTCGGTCACGATCGCACATATCGCGTTTACAATCTCGTTTGTGGTGATCGTCGTGCGCGCCAGCCTCAAAGGCTTCGACCGGCGGATCGAGGAGGCGGCATCCGATCTGGGTGCCAACGAGTGGCAGACCTTCCGCCACATCACGATGCCGCTGATCCTGCCGGGTGTGATCGGCGGTGCGCTGCTGGCGTTCACGCTCTCGCTCGATGATTTTATCATCAGCTTCTTCACCACCGGCCCGGGCTTCTCGCTGCTGCCCGTCGAAGTCTATGGCCAGGTGAAACGCGCGATCACCCCTAAGATCAACGCGATCTCGACGCTGATGCTGCTGCTCTCGATCGGGCTGGTGGTGCTCTCGCAGTTCGTTCAGCGGCGCGGCGAGCAACGGTAGACGGTACCCAGATGCAACGAATCGCTGCAAAACCCGTCGGGTCTCATGTCATCCGGCGCAGGTGCACCGCCCTCCCCGTCATCCTGAGCGGGCGCAGCCCGCGAAGGATCCAGCGGCACGCAATTTGGGCTACGGCCCCTTCGCTGCGCTCAGGGTGACAGCGCGGTGCATCGCTCGCAACGAATCGCGGCAAACCCGTCGGGTCTGGTTTGCGCGTATCCGGGCCTGCGTCGCGATCAGACTCGACGGGTTTGACCTGCGTCCCAATGGCATCCTGAGCGGGCAATGAACCCTTCGCCTCTGGCGCACGGCGACACATTGATACCACCGACCGGGCTCCCCTCTCCCGTTCTGGGCGCGGGGTTGGGGTGAGGGCGGTAGCAGCGAAACCTCACGCAATCTCAAAAAACCACCTGACACGCCTGCTACACTTGCCGTAAACCCACATCATCCCGGAGGCAACCTATGCGCGCGACACGACGTATCCTGCTCCTGCTTTGTGGTCTGCTGTTGGCCAGTTGTGCCCTCCCCGGCAGCGACCTCGCAGTAAGGCAGCGCCGATGACTTCTGAGCAGCCAGACCAGTTTGTCAAAACTCGGCAGCTCGTTCAGCTCGTCAAAATGGTAGAGACGCATGATGATCTGGTATTCGTCGTACAATGTATTGCCCAGGATTTGTTGCATGAGGTTAGCAGCATCAAAGGATGGATCAGCTTACAACAGCAGTTCATGCTATCGCCAGACGACCAGGTCCTTGCGACACAGGCGATAGCTGATTCGTCTCAGCACCTCATCGATCTGGTGAATCAGGCGATCAAGGGGGCAATGATGCAACGCCTGAGGGATGGCGCCCCTCATCTTGATGTAGGACAGGAGGGCGGCGGGTGAAATTAATGCACGATGGCGTAGAAAAGCAGGCAATCTATCCGTGGCAATCTGCGTAACTCGTGTCGAAAACTTCCAGCGATAGCAGCTGCCACAACACGGTTACAGACCAAGGCAATAGCGAATAGCCGCATCAACACGCGCCATCGCTTCTGGGGTGAGCTGCCCTGCAGGTCGCGCTGAGAACCGCCGCGCATCGAGCGAACGAAGCTGGAAGCAGAGAAACACACTATCTGCGGAAAGTCCACTTTCCGATGCAGTTACCCGCACGTTGGTTGGGTAATCCTGTGCGACGTTGTCGGCTTTCGTTCCAGCGACAACGGTGACGACAAGCGGGAGGCGGTTTATCTCATCGATCGACACGATCAGGACAGGTCGCTGACCGGCCTGCTCACGGCCTCGGGTAGGATCGAGGTTCACGAAGTAGATCTGGCCGCGTTCGATCGCCATCAGTAGCGCTCCAGACCATCACCCTCGGTGGTAGCGAATTCGGCAGTGATCTCGCGAATCTCTCGCTGAATGTCAGGGTCACTGGCCATCGCGTCGAGCGAGCCAGGAGCTGGTGTATCGTGCTGTATGCGCGTACGAATCCGCACCGCGAGCCGTTCGAGGAGCATCAATTGCTCATCGAAGGTAAGGAGATCGATGTCGTTGCTCAATCGGTCAATCGCTGATGGTACCATCCTGTCCTCCTTACTCCACTATATTGTACCATGCGAAAAGCAGCCTTCCCGGTCATCCTGCGCGGGCGCAGCCCGCGCAGGATCCACCGGCGCACCGGCGATCATTTCGTTTGGCGGGCAGGAGGCGGAGCAGGCCGTATTCCAACCGATCATCGACCGCTTCAATGCCGATAACCCGGCGCTCCAGGTCGTGTTCGTCCCGCTGGATGAACCGTACGAGCAGGCGTTTGGTAGCAATGGACGCATAACCGTCACGCAGGTTGCCGCCACTACCGTCGATACGGCAATCAGCTACGGCATCGGGGCCAGGGACGTGCGCGCGGGCTGGCTGCTCAACCTCAGCCCGTTCATCGATGTCGATCCGGCCTAAGATACGGTGGATTTCTACCTTGGTGTGCTGGCGGGGACGCAGTTCGACGGCGATTCGTACCTGGTACCCGCCCAATTTGGCGTGCCCATGCTCTCGTACAATGCCGACTTGTGGGCAGCGGCGGGGCTGGCGCCGCCCGAGCGCCCACTCACGTGGCCGCAACTCATTGATGCGGCGACGGCACTGACCCGCACGCGCGGCACCACCGTCGAGATCCACGGGCTCGCCGATCCCAACGGCGGTTGGCCATTGTGGGCCGAGGTGAAACGCAACGGCGGGCGGATCGCCGCGACCGCCGATGGCGCGGCAACGATCGATCAGCCAGCCGTCGTGCAGGCGCTCACGCAGGTCAAGCAGTGGGTCGACGGTGGGGTACTCCTGCCGTTCGCCCGCGACGGATCGAGCGATGGTGACAGCTTCGCCCGACGCGTTGCGAAACAGGAGTTGGCGATCTGGCCAGCATTCGCGACCAATCACGTAGAGGACACCGCCACATGGCCCTTTCGTGTGGGCACCATGGCGATGCCGACCTCGGAGCAGCCCGACCGCCGGATACCGATTGGCTCCATCATCAGCAGCGGCACCGCGCACCCCGACGCCGCGTGGCGCTGGCTCAGCTATCTCAGCACCCAGCCCGCGCCATTCGCGTTCGGCGGTTCACAGAACAGTGCCGTCCCAGCACGGCCTTCGGTCGCGGCGGCG
>JAYUYF010000613.1:0-3166 GCA_043752605.1 Roseiflexaceae bacterium | reverse complement strand
ATATTGAGTATCTCTCGCTCCACTATTATGCCAACAATTATGCCCAGAATACACCAGACTATCTGGCACTCCCTGGACAGTTCGAAACGCATCTCGATACACTCGCCAGCACGGTGCGGTATGTAAAGGCCAAGTTGCGTGCGAAAAGAGATGTCTATCTCTCGTGGGACGAGTGGAACGTCTGGTACAAGGATCGCACGATGGACGGCCAGTGGAGCGCGGCACCACACCTGATCGAAGAGATCTACAATCTCGAAGATGCACTGGTGGTGGCGCAATGGCTGAGCGTTTTCTTGCGCCACACCGATGTCCTCAAGATCGCCTGTATCGCGCAGATCGTCAATGTGATCGCGCCAATTCTCACCCGCCGCGACGCACTGCTCAAGCAGAGTATCTTTTACCCACTGATGCTCTTCAGCCGTCTGGCACAGGGCGATGCGCTCGATCTGCACGTGCGCGCGCCGCAGACCAGCACCACGCAGTACGGCGACGTGCCAGTGCTCGATGCCTCGGGCAGCCACGATGCCGCCAGCGGCCGCATTGCCCTGTTCCTCGTCAACCGCAGCCTGGATACCGCGCTGCCGGTCGAGATCCGCGCGCAGAGCGATGGAATCGAGCGCATCCTCGCGATGCACCAGGTCGCCGGCAACGATCCGAAAGCCGCCAATAGTTTCGCACGCCCAGACGTGATTGGCGTGACCACATTGCCCGGCCAGCCGTTCGATGGCCGCAGCACAACGATCACCGTGCCGCCGTTGTCGTTCACCGCGGTGGAGATCGGGTAACTGTATTCGCCTGCGCGGCGGGCGGCAGGTGGCTCCGCCCCTGCACCCCGCTGGCGGGCGCGAACGCCCCGCCAGACCACCCCGTAAGGCGGTCGCCGCTGGCGCAATTCCCGACAGTCGGCAGCGCATGCCCGGTTGCGGCGAACCGCGCACGCGTCGGATTCTCCTTGAGCAAACCATGGCATAACGAGCACCGTTGGGCAAATATACCCAACCTCGATCCCAGCCCTTTGTGTCCTTCGTGTCCTTTGTGGGGCAACCCTACATCCGCCCCGCACGCACCGCCAGCTGCCAGGTCATCGTCCGCACCGTCTCCGGCACACCCCACGCCACCGCAAACGCGGCGCGCCACGCATCGATCGCCGTGCGACCCTCAGCCTTTTCCGCGCGCGTCGTGGCCGACCAGGTATCGAGATAGCCCAGCAGATTGTCGAGCGCCCACGGCAACGCGATCGTCAGCGGCGGCACCGCGATCTCCGCGAACGGAAACGGCAGCGTCTGATAGCCGGTTTCCACAGGCGACCGCTCGGGTGGCCAGTATGCTCCGACCACTTCGCTGTAGTAGTGGTGCAGTTGCGCATCCAGGTCTGGTTCGCCCGTGCTCGCTTCGCTGTACGATACCAGCGCCAGCGCCGCACCCGGCCGCGCCACCCGCCGCGCTTCGGTGTAAAAGGCTTCGATAGCAAACCAGTGCGCCGCCTGCGCCGCCACGATCAGGTTTACGCTCTGCGCCGTCAGACCACTGGCCTCAGCGCTCGCCACGTGATAGCTGATCGTTGGGTGCTGCATCGCCTGCGCAATCTGCTGCGCGCTCGGGTCGGTCGCGTACACGTGCGTGTAGCGGCCCTCGAGCAGCGCCGTCAGCTGGCCGCTGCCACAGCCCACGTCCCAGGCGGCATCGTGCTGTGTCGTCAGCGAGACCAGGAAATCGACAAGCGCGGCTGGATACGTCGGCCGGTAGCGCGCGTAGCCCGTGGCCGCCACCGAAAAATGATCTTTAAAAGTCATATTGCCTCCATTGTTACAATCGCCCGCATCATAATGAGGATACGCAACCGAGTCAAGGTTCTCTGTATAAAAAGCGAATCTTGCGCGAACCGTACATCCGTGCTATCGTGTGCGTCAGGCGCACATCTGTACGGGTGCGAACGGTGGACACGAGGCGCAATGACCCAACCCGTGATGCTCAACCCGGCCGCATTGCCCGCTGCGGTGCTCAGCGAGATCGGCGCGTGCGCCGCCGCCTGCCGCGCAACACTCACGCAGCTCGAAGGCCAGCGTGGTGCGCTGCGCGAAGCTGTGGCGCGCCGGATCCTGGTTGCGCCAAATGGTACGGTGCGGCGGCTATGCGCCGTCGATGGGTCGCACGCGGTGGTGCCAGCGGCCGGCGCTGTGTTTGCCGCAATCGCCGCGGCTGCCGTCGAGGAGACGACGCTGACCGACCAGGAGACGCTGGTGCAGCTGTTGCCGCCGGTCGAGGAGCTCGAGAGTATCCTCGGCGGTGTACGCATGCTGATGGAGATCCGGCTGCTCGCCAAACGCGTGCGCGCCACCAGCAGCGGCCTGTTTGTGCTCGATGGCTCGTTCTACTCGGCCTTGCTCGATATCAACCGGCTGCTGGTGCGCTACGCATCTGATGCGCGGCGCGGCGGGCTGGCGGCGTGGTGGGCACCATTTGCGGCGCTGATCGAGCGCTTCTTCGCCGAGGATGACTGGCGGCTGGTGCTCGAGAGCCGCCGCGTGATCGCGCACCCCAAGCAGGCCACCGCCGCCGATGATGTGGCCACGCTCGCGCCGCACCTCAGCGGCACGATCACCGACCGGACGCTATGGGGCAGCGTGCTGGAGCCGGGCGAGATCTCGGCACCCACCTCGCTCATCCGGCGCGATCGCAGCCACCTGCTCACCGGCTACCGCAACCCGGCGCTGCCCGATTTTGGCGAGCGGCGCGCCGCGATCGAGCACGCTTACGGCCAGCTGTATGTGCTCTACTACCGGCCGGACGAGCAAGGCCCGGCCTACCGCATCGAGCTGCCTGCGCCGTTGATCGCCCGCGAGCCGCTGGGCGCGGTGCTCGCCACGTTCCGCAGCGCCCTGCGCGTCGGCACGCTGCACGAGCCATTGCCGCAATTCCTCGCCGATACGATCTGCCGCCAGCTCGGCCGCGCGCTCGACGCGACCGCCGAAGGCGCACGCATCGCGCTGCAAAACGAATTCGGCCTGCCGATCGTGCAACGCTACCTCGGCCCTTACCGCACCCCGCGCTGATCGCGCGGATCGCCGACGAGCGCGCGCGGGCACGAATCAGCGCGGCACATACCGTACGCGCGGGCACGAATCAGCGCGGCACAATACCGTACGGGTAAAGCATTGTATCGCTG
>JAYUYF010000612.1:0-3167 GCA_043752605.1 Roseiflexaceae bacterium | reverse complement strand
CGGTGTACACGAGCTGGACTCCGGCGATGATTGCGTCGATGCCACGCGTCGAAGGTGAGCGCTATGAGATCATCGATGGAGCCCTGCACGTGACAACGCAACCACATATGCGGCATCAAAGCGCAATTCTTCGCCTTGGCCGGTTCATGAGTAACTGGAATGATCAGGTCGGCATACTCATTCCCGCACCTGGCGTGATCTACGACGATGACAATGCCGTGGCACCCGATCTGGTCTGGATGACGCGTGAGCGATACGCGCAAATTGCGGGTCAGGACGGTAAGTTCCACGGTTCGCCCGAGCTGGTGGTCGAGATGCTTTCGCCCGGCAAGGCCAACGAAGAGCGCGACCGCGATTTCAAACTGACGCTGTTCAATCGGCAGGGTGTCGATGAGTACTGGATCTGCGACTGGCGTGTGCAGACAATCGATATCTACCGTCGCGATGCTGAGGGGCTGCGGTTGGCGCAGTCGCTCGGTGCCGCGATGCACCTCACGTCCCCGCTGTTGCCGGGGTTCTCGGTTCTGGTCGAAACGATCTTCCAGCTCTAAAGCGCAGGAGCAGCCAGCGATGCCTGATGTCACACTCCAGGTCGACGGTCAGTCCGTCACCGTGCCGGTCGGTACCAATATCGTCGATGCGGCCCGCAAAGCCGAGACGGTGGTGCCGGTCTTTTGCTATCACCCCAAGCTCAAGCCGGTCGGCATGTGCCGCATGTGTTTGGTCGAGGTCTATATACCCAAGATGGATCCCGCCACCCGCCAGCCGGTGATCGGTGCCGATGGTAAGCCCGAACTGGCGCTGATGATGAATAAGCTCCAGCCGGGCTGCGTCACACCCGTCAGCGATGGCATGGTCGTCAAGACCACGACCGAGCGCGTCAAGTTTGCGCAGAAGGGTCAGCTCGAATTTCTGCTGACCTCGCATCCGCTCGATTGCCCGGTCTGTGATAAGGGCGGCGAGTGCCCGCTGCAAAACCTGACGATGCAGTTTGGGCCGGGCAATTCGCGCTTTGATTATGCCGATAAGGTGCATTTTCAGAAGCCGATCCCGCTCGGTGACCTGATCTATCTCGATCGCGAGCGCTGTATCCTCTGCTCGCGCTGTGTGCGCTTTCAGGATGATATCGCGGGCGATCCGGTGCTTGGCTTTGATAATCGTGGCCGTAGCTGGGAGATCATCTCGAAGAGCGAGCCAGCCTTCGATAGCAAGTACTCGGGTAATACCACCGATATCTGCCCGGTCGGCGCGCTGACCTCCAGTGACTTTCGCTTCAAGGCGCGCGTCTGGGAATTGCGCTCGGTGCCGACGGTCTGCAACCTCTGTCCGGTCGGCTGCAATCTGACGCTCGATATGCGCCACGGCGAACTCAAGCGCGTGATGCCGCGTGAGAATGATTTTGTAAATGAGATCTGGAGCTGTGATAAAGGCCGCTACGGCCAGCGTCACATCGATGCGACCGATCGGCTGACGACACCGCTCGTGCGGCGTGACGGCCGGCTGGTGCCGGCCACGTGGGACGAGGCGCTGCGTGTGGTGGCGGATGGGCTGGCGGCGGCGGGCACGGCGGTCGGTGGTATCGCGGGCACCGGCCTGAGCAACGAGGCGCTGTTCCTGTTCCAGAAACTGGTACGCGAGACGCTCGGCAGCAATAATCTCGACCACCGCGCGGGCAATGCGCTCGATGTGGCGCTCGATGACTACGGCGCGCACTACGGCGTCGGTGTCGGCACCAATCTGATGAACCTCGGCAAAGGCACTGCAGTCCTCGTCATCGGCGCGGATCCTGAGGAAGAAGCGCCGCTCTATCTGTTGCGCTTGCGCGGTATCGCGGCGCGCGGCGGCGATCTTACGGTCGTCAATCCGTACGCCACCAAGCTCGATGCGGTGGCGAGCCGCACGCTGCACACCCGCCCCGGCACCGAGGTGGCGCTGGCGCTCGCACTGCTGCGCGCCGCGAGCGAGGGTGGTGCAAAGGGTGGCGAACTGGCGGCGCGGCTGCGCGGTACGGATACGATCGCGGCGGCCTACGCCGGGATGACCGTCGCCGAGCTCGCACAAATCGCCGGGGTGAGCGATGCGGTGGTGCGCGCGGCGGCGGCGGCGTTTGCCGCTGCTGAGCACGCGATCATCATCTACGGGCAGTACGCGCTGCGTGTGGGCACCGAGTTGACCGGCGCGCTGGCAAATCTGGCGCTGCTGACGGGCAAAGTCGGCCGGGCAAACAGCGGGCTGATCGCGCTCACACCGGGCGGCAACAGCCGTGGCGCGCTCGATCTGGGGGTACGGCCGGATGCATTGCCGGGCGGCAAGGCGCTAACACAGCCGGGCCTGAGCGCGCGCGAGATCTGGCAGCAGGCGGGCAGCAGCGTGCAGGCGCTGCTGGTGCTGGGCAGCGACCCGGCACAGGACGATGCGCAGATCGCGGTCGCAGCACAGCAACTCCAGCTGCTGGTGGTGGCCGATACGTTCCTGACGGCCACGGCGCAGCTGGCACACGTGGTGCTCCCGGTCGCCGCGTTCGCCGAGAGCGAAGGCACGACCACCAACGCCGAGCGCCGGGTGCAGCGCTCACGCCAGGCGCGCGAGCACACAGCCCCCGCCGCCTACGCGCTTGTCACGCGCATCGCGCAGACGATCGGCGCTCGCGTGGCGGCTCCGGTTGTGGCGCATGGCAGGGGCGGCGCGCTGGCCACGGCGGGCGATGCGTGGGACTACGTGACGGCCTCGGATGTCGCAGACGAGATCGCGGCCACCGTGCCAGGCTACGGCGGCACAGCCTACACCAGTCTCGGGCTGACGCGCCACTCGTGGGGCCGCCAGCCGGGTGAGTCGGTGTATTACGACGGCACGAGCTACGAGAATACCGAAGGTGTGGGTGTGCAAATCGCGTCGCGCGCGGATGACCCGAAGGCGTTCTTGCCCGTGGCGCGCACGGCGCGACTGGCAGCCCCGCAGGCGGCACTGCTGACCCTGGTGCCGGTCGTGCGTGCCTACGATGCGGGTGACTGGAGCCGCGGCAGCAAGCTGACGCCGCGCCAGGTGCCGCCGCACGTGGTGCTCAGCACTGCTGATGCGCAGCGCATCGGTGTGGTTCTCGGTGAGCAGGTGCGCGTGGCATCGAGCAGCGGCGAGGTCGTGTTGCCAGTGCAGATCGATGCCACACT
>JAYUYF010000611.1:0-7840 GCA_043752605.1 Roseiflexaceae bacterium | reverse complement strand
GCGAGTAGCGATCGGTGGCTTCGAGCACGGTGCGCGAGCTGCCCGGCACGCTGTGCAGCCAGTAGAGCGCCAGGCTGCCCGCACCAGCAAACTCGAGCACAAGCTTGCGCGCCGAGTCGTGGACAGCAATGATCATCTGGCGCGTTGATTCGTCTGGGTTCATCGGGGTTCCATTCGTCTTCCGAGAGCTGGTTGCTCACACGATCATTTGATTGTACCATAGTGCTATGAGTACACATCGCCAGCAGGCTCCGCAGCGGCGTGGCGTGCGCCAGTTTGCGCTGCTCTCGGTAGTTGCGGCGCTCATCACGATCGCGCTCAAGCTGGCGGCCTATCTGGCCACCGGCTCGGTCGGCCTGCTCTCAGACGCGCTCGAATCGGTTGTCAATCTTGTCGCTGCGCTGGTGGCGCTCGCGGCGCTCACCGTCGCTATTCAGCCGCCAGACGATGATCACGCTTACGGTCACGAGAAGGCCGAATATTTTGCGAGCGGCTTCGAGGGTATGCTGATTATTGTGGCGGCGTATCAGATTGCGGTGGCCGCCTTCGAACGGCTGCTTGCCCCGCTGCCGATCAGCAATCCGTGGCTTGGGCTGGCGATCTCGGGCGTGGCCGCGGCGGTCAATCTGGGCGTTGCCTCCACATTACGGCGCGCGAGCCGCACGCTGCACTCGATCACGCTCGAAGCTGACGCGCAGCATCTCATGACCGATGTCGTCACCTCGATCGGAGTAATTATCGGCGTGGCGCTGGTCAGCATCACCGGCGTCTATCTGCTGGATCCGCTGATCGCGATCGCGGTCGCGGTCAATATCGTCGTCACCGGCGTGCGCCTCATGCGGCGCGCGGCGCTGGGCCTGATGGATACCGCACTGCCCACCAACGAGCGCGCGCAGGTCGATCTGATCCTTGAGCGGTACCGGTCGCAGGGAATTGGCTTTCACGCGATCCGCACGCGCAGCTCGGGGCCGCGGCGCTTTATCTCGCTGCACGTCCTTGTGCCCGGCAGCTGGTCGGTGGCGGAAGGTCACGCGCTGCTGGAGCAGATCGAAGCCGAAATCGATGCAGTCGTGCCGCGCGCCACCACCTTTACCCATCTTGAACCGATCGACGACCCGGCTTCGTTTGCCGATACCGCGCTGGAGCGCGAGCGGATTACTGCCCGCGAGTGATCTGTGGCAACGCCACCCGCAGCCGTGGTGCGGGCGTTGGCGTCACCGTGGCTGGTGGCGGTGTGGGTGTCACGGTGGTGGGCGGCGGTGTGGGTGTCACGTCAGGCGCTGGTACACCAATTTCAACCCGTGCGAGATCGATATTCGCCTGCGCGGACGAGGTATCATCACCCACAAAGATCAGATTTGGGATCTCGTACGGGTCGATCACACCGCTGAACGCGCTATAATCGCGCACCGGGCCGGTCAAAATCGGCGTGCCGTCGGCGCTCAACGTGTAGGTGTCGTTCAGAATTCGCAGATCGTAGATCGTCAGCGTGGCGAGTGTATTGTAGCTGGCGCTCTCGGCCTGGGTAAACAACGTAATCCCGCTGCCACCCTCCTGCGCCCAGATCCGATCCTCCCAGAAGCCGATCTCGATTCCCTTTTTGTCATTTGCGAGCACAATGATACTGAGCCCGGCGCGGTCGGCTTTGCCGTCGCTGTTGTCATCGTTGTTCTGCGCCGGTGTGTTGTGCGCCTCGCTGCGCACCTGCAAGCGGAAGCTGACGCGCAGGCCAGCCTGGCGGCTCAGATCGGGCACAAACAGGCCAAAGTAGCCGGCCGTCTCCAGCCGGTTGGGCGTCGTATCGAGCGTCGTCTTGCCGTTGGCCACGCTTTGCGTCGCCTGTGCGCCGTTCTCGGGCAGCGTGCGGTACAGCATGCGCTGCGCGCCGGGCAGCGTGCCGAGCGCTCCGTCGTACAGTACCGTAATCGTTTCGGCCGCCAGCACAGCACGCCCGAATCCTGGCAGTAGCGTCAGCGCCAGCAGCACCACCAATCGTAAACCAACACGCATCTCTGCCTCCGTCGCTATCTTGATCGCATACCGTTGCCGCGCCGTGATCAAATCGCGCGATGCCGCATGCTACCATACTGTGTAGCCGGGTGAGTCGGCGGGCTCGCGAAAGGGAAATCGATGCGTTTTCTGGTTGATCAGCGCTCATTCGAACAGATGCAGGCACAGGATTCGCATCCGCGCGATTGCTATGTCCGTGGCAATGAGTATTGCCATCATCTTTACGTCGATGGCGTCCGCTATGTCGTCGTGCGCGCGGTGTACGATTGTCTGCGGCGCGCGCAGGAGGCTGAAGACGCCGAAGCCGTCGTCCATCTGTTATTTCACAAGGACGAGATCGAGAAAGTGGTGGCCGAGGCGCGTACCACGGGTATCGACTTGCGCACCGCTACGCGGCTGGGTGATCCGCCGCCCACCGAAGACCAGGCAAGCCCAAAGCTTTCAAACAGTTTTGTGCCCCGTGAGCCGCAGACGGTCGAGGAGTGTGGTATCAATCGCACCTTCCTGTACGAGCATACGCTGCGGATTGTGTACAACAAAGGCCGTGTCAGCGGTGCCGAGCTCTCACGCGATCTGGCGCTCTCGTACAATATCGTCGATGTTATCCTGCGCGAGTTGCGTGGCCAGGAGGTGATCGATATCGTTGGGCAGCGCGGCAACGGTGATATCAATTACGAATATGGTCTGACGCCGCGCGGCAATGCTGCTGCTGCCGATGCGCAACTCAAGACGATGTACGCTGGCCCGGTGCCGGTGCAACTGAATGAATGGATCGCGTCGGTCAAGGCGCAGACGGTCAAAGATGTTGTCGTCACGCGCCGCAATATCCGCGAGGCGTTCCAGGGGCTGGTGATCGATGAGTCGATCCTGAACATGGTCGGTCCGGCGGTCAATTCGGCATCTTCGGTGATGTTGTTTGGCTACCCCGGCAATGGCAAGACCACAATTGCCGAGCGCATTACGTTGCTGATGGGCGATGATATCTTCATCCCGCAGACGGTCTACGCCGATGGCGCGATTATCAAACAGTACGATTCGATCGTCCACGAGCCGCCCAAGAAACCGTGGCCTGCCGATCAACCGTACGACCAGCGCTGGATCCGTATCAGCCGCCCGGTGGTGGTGGTGGGTGGCGAATTGACGCTTGCGGCGCTGAGCCTGATCTTCAACGAAGAATCGCGCAGCTATGAAGCACCCTTCCAGATGAAGGCCAACTGCGGTATCTTTCTGATCGATGACTTTGGCCGCCAGCAGGTGCGCGTCTTCGACCTGCTCAACCGCTGGATTATCCCGCTCGAAAAGCGCTATGATTTCCTCATGACCGTGACGGGCAAAAAGATCCAGATACCGTTTGATCAGTTGATCATGTTCTCGACCAACCTCGACCCGAACGACCTCGGCGATGATGCGTTGTTGCGTCGTATCAAGTTCAAATTTGAGATCATCGACCCGACCGAGAGCCAGTGGCGGCAGATCTGGCAGATCATGTGCCGCGTGCTCAAAGTGCCATACGATGACCGCGCGCTCGATTATCTCGTCCAGCGCTGGTACACGCCCGATGCACGGCCATTTCGCATGTGCCAGCCACGTGATATTTTGCTCCAGATGGTCGCGATTGCGAAGTATAATATGGAGACCGTTGCGCTCAACGCCGATCTGCTCGATGCTGCGTGTGCTACCTATTTCACCAGCAAAGAGAAGAAGAACTTTGGCGCGAAGGTGCGGTTGGATTTGTAATTGCCCCTCACCCCCAGCCCCGCTGCCACGGGAGTACGAGTTGCCCCGCCCCAACGCGTGGGGGCGAGGTTGGTGTGGGGGAGACAAGGAGACCTCCATGTATCAGCAATCGATCGCCTGGTGGTGTTTCGAAAAGTGCGGTCTGTCGCCGAAGGAACTGGTGCACGCGGCGGCCGAGATTGGCTACACCGGTATCGAGCTTGCGCCACGCGAATTGTGGCAACAGATCCGTGATCAGGGGCTGGCGATCAGTGCGCTCAGTGGGCACGGCTCGATCGTCGAGGGGCTCAATCGTCGCGCGCATCACGCGCGAATCGAGCGCGAGTTGCTGAGTGCCATCCGTGATGCGGGGTACTGGCAGATCCCGGTGCTGATCTGTTTCAGCGGCTCGCGCGGTGGTATCAGTGATGCGGAAGGTGCTGAAATGACCGCTGATGGGTTGCGGCGTGTGGCGCGTGCGGCCGAAGATGCCGGGGTGACGCTGGCGCTCGAATTGCTCAATAGCCGTGTAGATCACCCCGATTACCAGTGTGACCGTACCAGCTGGGGCGTACAGGTCTGCGAGCTGGTCGGCTCGCCGCGTGTCAAGCTACTCTACGATATCTACCACGCCCAGATCATGGAAGGTGACATCATCCGCACCGTTCAGCAGCACCACACGCACTTCGGCCACTATCACACGGCGGGTAACCCCGGCCGCCACGAGATCGACGACACGCAAGAGGTCAACTACCCGGCGGTCATGCGCGCGATTGCGGCCACCGGCTACACGGGCTGGGTGGCGCAGGAGTTCATCCCGCGCGGTGAGCCGCTGGCCGCGTTGCGCGATGCGTTCGCGCGGTGCCGGTAGCGTTGTAGGGACGCAGCATGCTGCGTCCCTGCAACGCCCCTACGGCACCGGATCGTAGCCGCCCTTGGCCCACGGGTGGCAGCGCAGGATGCGCCGCACGCCCAGGTACCCGCCGCTGAGCACGCCATACTTCTCGATCGCTTCAAACGTGTAGTGCGAGCAGGTCGGGTGGTAGATGCAGCTCGGCGGGATGGCCGGCGAGATCACGCGCTGATACACGCGGATAAGAAACAGTGCGACCGGTTTCATTGCCGAATCGTCTCCCACACCAGATGCGGCAACTGCGGGATGATCAGCTCCTCGAGCGCGAGCCGCACCGCATTGGTGGAGCCGGGCAGCGCGAAAAGTAGCGCCCCACGCGCAATGCCGGCCGTTGCGCGCGAGAGCATCGCCGCCGCCCCGATCTCCTGGTACGAGCGCATACGAAAGATCTCACCAAAGCCGGGCAGCCGCTTTTCGAGCAACGCATCCAACGCCTCGAACGTACTGTCACGCCGTGCGATCCCGGTGCCGCCGCTGGTGATGACCACCTGCGCACCGACTGCGATGGCGGCATCGAGTGCCGCCACGATCTGCGTGGGTTGATCGTGCACGATCTGGTAGGACGCAACGGTATGACCGGCGGCGAGGAGCAATTCGCGCATCAACGCACCGCTGGTGTCGTTTGCCGGTGTACGGGTATCGCTGATGGTAATCAGGCCACAGGTGATCAATTTGACGGTGGCAGCTGCCTGATGTTCGTGAGCGTGGTGCGACATGGATGCTCCTGTGCGGGCGGCGTGTAACATGTAAGGCCAAAGCATTCCGCGAGCGCTCGCCAGCGCTCGCGGAATGCTTTGGCCCTACGAGATCCGCCGCGCCCGCCCTACAAGATCCGCCGCGCCGCCTAATCCAGGTAGCCGCGCAGCTTCTTGCCGAGGTGCGGGTGGCGCAACTTGCGCAGGGCGACGGCCTCGATCTGGCGGATGCGCTCGCGCGTGATGCCAAACTCGACACCGACTTCTTCAAGCGTGCGGTAGCGGCCGTCCTTCAGACCATAGCGCAGTTGAATAATCTTGCGCTCGCGGTCGGGCAGCTTCTGCAGCACCTCTTCGATATGCTCGCGCAACATTAACACCGTGGCTGCATCAGCGGGTGTCGAGATGCGCTCATCTTCGATAAAATCGCCCATGCGTCCCTCGCCCTCCTGGCCGACGGGCATCTCGAGCGACAACGGGTGCATCGATGCTTCCAGCGTGCGGCGCACCTTGCTGCTGCTCATGCCCATCGAATCGGCGATTTCCTCGGGCGTGGGTTCGCGCTGCATCGACTGTTGCAGCTTGTGCGATGCGCGCTTGACCTGGCTGATTGCCTCGCCCATATGAACCGGCAGGCGGATCGTACGGCTCTGGTCGGCGATCGCACGCGTGATCGCCTGGCGGATCCACCAGGTCGCATACGTGCTGAATTTATGCCCCTTGGTGTAATCGAATTTCTCTACCGCGCGCATCAGGCCGATATTGCCCTCCTGCACCAGATCCATCATCGTCAGACCATACGACGTGTACTTTTTTGCAATCGAAACGACCAACCGCAGGTTGGCCTGGATTAAGTGCTGCCGCGCATCGACACCGCGCGCCACCTGCTGTTCGAGCGTCAGGCGCTCGCGCCACGAGCTGTACTGCTCGGCATCGATCAGACAACGTGCCTTGCCACCGGTCTCCATTGCACGCGCAAGCGTAACCTCTTGCTCGCCCGTCAGCAATGCTACCTGACCGATCTCCTGCAAGTACATCCGCACCGGATCATCAATCGCGATGTCTGTCAGGTCGGGGACTTCGTCGACCGGTTCTTCTGCGCTGCCATCGGGCGCATCTTCGAGATCGGCCGCGCTCTCAACGACACGGATCCCTTCGGCCTGCAATGCTGCGTAGAGCTGATCAACATCTGGTACAATCAGCTCCGGGTTGGGGAGCGTCTCGAGAATATCGGCATAGGTCAAGTAGCCCTGGCCACGCCCGAGAATTAACAGTTGGCCGAGCAGCTGCGGATAACTTTCAAGCGCAGTCTCGATCGTCGGTTCAACAAGTAGTGTCATCGCGATAACCTCAATGTACTGCGGCGCGGTGCGCCGGTTTGTTATGATACCATTGCGCAGCAATTCGAGGCTTACGAGTTACGCGCAAAGCCCCGTCTTTTTGACCCACGGTATCTTCAACCATTACTAAAAGCTTGCGCTACTATATCATTAGCGCGCGGTTAAAGTCAATAGACTTCTCCACAAGTCTTATAACATGTTTTCCACATATCCACAGGCAGCCCAACGGCACACGAGGGTATTGATGTTCAACACTACTATTGTCGCACACATATTGGCAAAAAAGAGCTTACTGTGCGTCGGTCTCGACCCCGATCCGGCGCATATGCCGGCAGCGCTGCGGGAGCATCCTGATGCGCTCTTTCGCTTTTGTGCAACGCTGATCGAGGCGCTCGATGATCTGGTGTGCGCCTTCAAACCAAACATCGCATTTTTCGAAGCGTACGGCAGCAGCGGCATCGCGGCACTTGAGCGGCTCTGCGCATTGCCGCGTCGTACACCGCTGATCCTTGATGCCAAACGCGGTGATATCGGTACGACTGCTGCTGCCTATGCGCAGTTGATCTTTGATCGGCTCGATGCTGATGCCGTGACGTTGAGCCCGTACCTCGGCAGCGAGTCGCTTGCGCCATTTTTGCGCCACGCTGAGCGTGGCTGCTTTGTCCTCTGCCGCACCAGCAACAACAGTGCAAGCGATCTGCAAGATCTGCGCCTCGCGGATGGTCGGCCGCTGTATCACGAAGTGGCGCGGCTGGCGCGTGATATCTGGAATAGCAACGGCAACGTCGGCCTGGTGGCGGGTGCGACACGCCCGGAGGAGTTACGCAGCATTCGCCGTTTGTGCCCTGGCTTGCCGCTGCTGGTGCCGGGAGTTGGTGCGCAGGGTGGTGATCTGGCGGCGGCTGTGGCGGCGGCGATCGATGCCGATGGCGCGGGCGCGCTGATCAGCGTCTCGCGCGCGGTGTTATACGCCAGCAGCGGCGCAGATTATCTCGACGCGGCGCGCGCTGCTGCACGCGATCTGCGCGATGCGATCAATGCGGTGCGCGGCGCGCGGGGGAGCGAGATGCTATAATATGGTGAAACAGTAGCGAGGAACCTGGGCATGTGGCGAAAGCTATTCGGGCGCGGCGGGCAAGAAGCACCAGCCACCGAGCAAGAGGTCG
>JAYUYF010000610.1:0-3168 GCA_043752605.1 Roseiflexaceae bacterium | reverse complement strand
AGCCGGCCAGCAGCCCGCTTTGGTGCAAAAATGCGCGGCGCGAGATGTGCATCATAGTGCTCCTTGTCATAACCCCGTCCGGTCTGCACCGGTGTGGTGTTGGTTTCAAGGTAGCAGCACGATATGAAGGCGGTGTGAAGGTGGTGACACCCCACCCTGTCGCTGCGCGACATCCCTCCCCAACTGATGGGGAGAGGCAAATGAATTTACCCGCGGTCGCGCGTGATGCTCAGCCCACCGACGCGCGCGCTCTGTTTACGGCAGGCATCGATCTCGTTCGCCAGATCGGCAAAACCGGTCTCACGCAGCGAGTGCATCAACCCGTCGAGCGCCTTGCCGTCCCAGATTTTTGCCACGCTCGGCGGCCGGATCGCCAGCACCCCGTAGCCCGCGATCGCCACGCGGTTGCCCGCCGCTGCGACCACCTCGCTCAGCGCCGCGCGGATTGTCTCGCGCCGTTCAGTAAGTGCGGCGATCTCGGCATCCACCGTCTCCAGATCGCTGAGCAAGATTTCGAGATCGTTGTGCATGCACTGATCCTCTTCGTAATCCGGTGATTGGACGATGGGCGGGAGGGACGAGACACACGTAGGGACGCAGCATGCTGCGTCCGCCAAACACAAGCATCGACGGGTTGGTGTCGGTATGGACGAGACACACGTAGGGACGCAGCATGCTGCGTCCGCCCGCATCCCCGGCATCCGCCCGCCCACGCCCGCATCCCCGGCATCCGCCCCCGCCCGCCCGCGTCCGCCCCGCGCACAGGCGCATCGCGATGCGCTATCCGCGCTGATACGCCACCTTGCCGCCCACCACCGTCAGCTCTACCAGAATATCCTTGATCTCTTCCGCCGGGCAGGTCATATAGTCGCGGTCGAGTACCGCCAGATCTGCCAGGAAGCCAGGCGCGAGTCGACCTTTGATCTGCTCCTCACGCGTCAGCCAGGCACCGGCGGCGGTATAGGCAAACAGCGCTTCCGCGCGCGTCACCGCTTCGTGCGGCGCAATCACCGTGCCGCGGTGCGTTTTGCGCGTCACCAGACTGTAGAGGCCGATAAACGGATTGTAGTGGACGGTACTGGGAATATCGCTGGTGGCCACCACCGGAATGCCGCGGTCGAGGTAGGTGCGCATCGGTTTGTAGCGGTCGGCGAGTGCGGGGCCAACATCGCGAAACAGATCGTCGCCCTCGAAGTAGATAAACGTCGGCTGGATGACGGCCGCGATCTGGTGCTTCGCCATCGCAACGAGACTCTCCTCGCTAGCGAAGTAGGCGTGGATCAAATTGTGGCGGTGCAGCCGTGGCGGCGCGGCATCGAGCACATCGGCAAATGCGAGCGCCGATTCGTGGTGCGCGCGGTCACCGATCGCGTGGATGCCGATATCCCAGCCGAGCGCGTGACCCTGCGCAAAGAACCCGCGCAGGTCTTCCGGGTCGAGCCGGTTGAAATCGTGGACTTTGTCTTCGCCCAGAAACGGCTGGAACATCCAGGCGGTGTGGCTGGTGGTGCCACCGTCGACGGCCATCTTGAGCGCGCCGAGCCGCAGCCAGTCATCGCCCAGGCCGGTGAAGACGCCCAGGTCGGCCGCGCGCGCAGCGAGCTCGGCGTGCGTCTCGTCCTCGCGGAACCCGTGCCACGACGGCAGGACGTTGCTGCGCACCCGTAGCCGCCCGGCCTGCCGGGCTGCCAGATACGCACGCAGCTCCCAGGGGCGCAACCCGGGATCGAGAATGCTGGTGATCCCCACCGCCAGGTACGCCTGCGCCGCCGCATCGAGCGCATCGACACAGGCCGCCGTATCGGGGTCTGCGATCAGCTGGCGTACCGCGACTTTGGCGGCGGCGCGCAACAATCCACTTGGCGCGCCACCCGGTTCGCGTTCGATCCTGCCACCCTGCGGGTCTGGCGTGAAGGAATCGATCCCGGCCAATTCCAGCGCACAGCTGTTCACCACATCGGTATTGAAAAAGCGCTTCAGCAATACCGGATGCGCGGTCGTCGCGGCATCGAGGTCGTGGCGATTTGGCAATCGGCCTTCGCTAAACAGCGATTCGTTCCAACCCTCGCCGATGATCCATTCGCCCGCTGGTGTGCGTGCGGCCGCGTCGCGCACCATGTCCACCATCGCGGCGATCGAGGTACAGTTCTCGACTTGCAGCCGGGTGAATTTGATGCCGACTTCGAGCATATGGTTGTGCGCATCGTTGAACCCCGGCACCGCCATGCGCCCGCGCAGATCGATGATCGCGGTGTGCGGCCCGGCCAGCGCCAACAGATCGGCATCATCGCCGATCGCCACCACGATCCCGTCTTTGCAGGCGATCGCGGCACAGCGCGGCAAATCATCGTATTGCGTGATGATATCGCCGTTGTGCAAAATCAGGTCGGGTGCCAGGTTGCGCGCAATCATAGAGATCTCCTGTTTGTCGTCATATGCATGCCCGTGCGAATCCCGACCGGGCCGTCCGCCGGTGCGGGATTGCCGGTGCCGCGGGTCGGGAATTCGTAGGGACGCAGCATGCTGCGTCCGTCCCGCCCCCCGCCGCCCGCCGCCCCGCCGCCCCGCCCCCGCCACGATCATCCCGCCGCACCGATCATCGCCACCGCGCGCGCCACGATCGTGCGCACCTGGGCGTAGCCGATCCGCACGATCGCCGCATCGGGCGGTAGCCATTCGCTCGCCTCGATCCCTTCATCGGCCTGCAAAAACACATCTTCCTGGGCCGTCTCCAGCAGGAAAAAGGTCACACGTTTGCGGCGCGGGCCGTTGCGGTGGTCGATCATGTATTCGATCGTGCCGATCTCATCGCCTAATTCGCCACGAATCCCCGTCTCTTCCTCGGTCTCGCGCTCGGCCGCCTCGGCCGCCGTCTCGCCCGGATCGAGGTGACCCTTCGGGATCGTCCATTCGCCGTAGGCATCGGCGATCACCAGCAGCAGCAGGCCAACGGCGGTGCAGCGGTAGACCAGACAACCAGCGGCGTCGCGTGTACGTTCGTTCATCAGCGCCCCGTAAATAATCGGTTGATCCATTGCTCGATGCCGAGCGCCCACTGCGCCAGCGGTGTCGCCTGCGCCCACTCGCTCAGCGCGGTGATTTGCCCGGTCGCCAGCAAGAAGCCCATCACCACCAGCAGCGCGCCCGAGAGCAGGCTGGTGCTGTGCA
>JAYUYF010000609.1:0-3182 GCA_043752605.1 Roseiflexaceae bacterium | reverse complement strand
GCGATGCGACTTTGGCGCGGCTGCCCATTGCGAGTAGATCCATCTTTTTCCCTCTCCCCCGAACCCGCTCCCAGGACGGGAGCGGGAAGAACGCCGCGCTGCGCCGCTACAGCAGTACCATGTCATCGCGGTGGACGGCCTCAGGGCCATAGGCGTAGCCGAGGATCGCTTCGATCTGGTTGGATCGCACACCGCACAGCCGCCGCAGATCGGGCGCCGCATATTGCGCAGTACCACGGGCAATCTCACGGCCAGCCAGGCTGTAGATCCGCACTGTCTGGCCGCGCTCGAATTCGCCAGCGACCGACACGATCCCGGCCGGCAGCAGGCTTTTGCCGCTCGCGAGCAATGCGTGCGCCGCACCATCATCCGCCACGATCCGGCTCTCGCGCACCATCTCGGCCAGGAGCCAGCGCTTGCGGCTCTCTACCCGGCTGCCGACGGGCGCAAAATAAGTGCCGATCCGTTCTTCAGCCAGCAGCCGGGGCAGCACTTCGGGCTCGCCACCGGCGGCGATCACCACCGCCACGCCGCCGTGCGTCGCCAGGTCAGCGGCTTCGATTTTGGTACGCATGCCACCCGTGCCGCGCACATTGCTACCACCTGCCAGCGCGTAGATCGCCGCATCGATCGCCGTGACCTCGGTGATGCGCGTGGCCTGTGGATCGCGGCGCGGATCGGCAGTATACAGCGCATCGATATCCGAAAGAATCACCAGCAAGTCGGCATCGATCAGCAGCGCTACCAGCGCCGAAAGATTGTCGTTATCGCCAACCTTTATCTCGTCGACCGCCACCGCATCATTTTCATTGATAATCGGCACAATATCGTGGGCCAGGCAGGCCAGCAGCGTGTTGCGCGCATTGAGGTAGCGTGGCCGATCGCGCAGATCGGCGCGCGTGAGGAGCGCCTGTGCCACCGGGATCTCGTACAGCCCAAAGATCTGCTCGTAGAGGTGCATCAGGCGGCTCTGGCCTACCGCAGCCAGCATCTGACGGATGGGCAGATCGCGGCGGGGTGGCGCAGCGATCCGCTCGCGGCCAGCCGCCACCGCACCGCTGCTCACCAGCGTCACCTCGTGGCCCGCAACACGCAGTGCTGCCACCTGGCGTGCCAACTCGACGATACGCGGGCGGTGGAGCCGATCGGTGCCTGCTGTCAGGACATTGGTACCAAGCTTGACGACCACGCGCCGACCCGCGCCGTGATCAGATTCGCGCAAGCTTCTCATCTCGATGCTGCTCAGATCAACTGGTCAGGCGATAGCCGACACCCCATTCGGTGAGCAGCAGCTGCGGCTCGCGCGGGTCACTCTCGATCTTGCGACGCAGGTGCCAGATATAGACCTTCAGGTAATCATTATCTTTAGTATATTCCTGGCCCCAGACGCCGCGCAGCAACGTCTCGTGATCGAGCACGATCCCGGCGCGTTCGGCCATCAGCAGCAGCAGATCGTATTCGGTGGGCGTCAGATCCACCGACTCGCCGCGCACCATGACCTCGCGCTTCTGCCGATCGATTGTGAGCGAGCCATCGCCGGCGGTCACCAGCCGATTGGGCGTGGGCGTACGGCGCAGGAGCGCACGCACGCGCGCCATCAACTCATCCATATTAAATGGCTTGGTCAGATAATCATCTGCACCAGTATCGAGCCCGGCGACGATATCGATACTTTGCACACGCGCAGTAAGCATCAGCACCGGCACTGCCGAGAAATCGCGCACACGGCGGCACGCTTCCCAGCCGTCCATCACCGGCATCATGACATCGAGGATGACCAGATCGGGTTGCAGTGCGCGCACCGCCTCGACAGCCAGCGCGCCATTTTCGACCTGAACCACCCGCAATCCATCGTGCTCGAGCCGAATGCGCAGCAACTCGCGCAGGCCTGGCTCGTCATCGGCGACGAGAATCGTTCGCCCTTCGTTAATATCCATCTACCGACCCCTGTGGCTGTGTCGACTGCTGCTGCAGCGACTGGAACACCAATGCAACTTCGTCAAGCGTCAGCTCGCCCACCCGCACATAGCGAATGTTGCCAGCCGGATCGATAAAATAGCTGGTGGGAATCGGCGAGATTTGAAATTGCCGCGCCGCCTCACCATCAACGTCAAGAACCACCGGGTATGTCACCCCGTAGGTATCGACAAACGCCCGGATCACCACATCATCTGACTCTTGCTTGCGCAGATTAATACCAATAATGGTCAACCCTTGCGCTTCAAGCTGCCGATGCGCCTCCTGAAGTGCCGGCGTCTCGAGCTTGCACGGCTCGCACCAGGTGGCCCAAAAATTGACCAGTACTACCCGCCCACGATAATCTTCGAGCCGCAGCATCTGACCATCGAGACCCGGAAGCGCGATCTGCGGTGCAGGCCGATTGACCTCGGCCAGCGGCGGAAGCGGCGGCGTACTATTTCGGCCAGAAACAACATAGACGATCCCGATCAATACCAGCCCTGCCAGGATGCCACCGAGCGTCGCAAGAATTTCACGCTGGCTCAGCCCACCAGGCCGACGCGTTGGTTGTACAGATGGTACATCATTCATAACAATATTGTAGCATACCCCTTCACTATCGCATACAAGACAGCGCATTCAAATCAACAACATTGACGAAATTCTTGACGACAGAACAACCAGCGTGGTAGTATGATTAGGTAATCATCAATCCTCACGGTTCACCCAAAGCGGTGCCGCTTCCCGAAAGGCCGAGCAATGATCCGTGTAACCGTCGATAGCATCCGCGTCAGCCTGCTGACCCAGCACCGCGTCGTCGTTCTGCGCGAGACAGAGAGCCGCCGCTACCTGCCAATCTGGATCGGTAATGCGGAAGCCGACTCGATCGCGCTCGCATTACAAGGTCACGAGCCGGTGCGTCCGCTCACCCATGACCTGCTACGCACCGTTTTCGCTGATCTTGGCGCGACGATCACGCATATTTTGATCAGCGATACCCAGGACAGCATGTTTTTTGCCAAAATCATCGCCGATCAGGCTGGCCGCACGATCGAAATCGATGCACGGCCCAGTGATTCTATCGCGCTTGCGGTACGGTGTGATGCAGCAATCTACGTTGCTGATCACGTCTTTACCCAGGCTGGCGTGCTTTTTGACGAAGAAGACCAGACGGTTGAAGAGACGACAACCGCGGTCAGCGATGGCCCGACACCCGAGGAGAA
>JAYUYF010000608.1:0-3184 GCA_043752605.1 Roseiflexaceae bacterium | reverse complement strand
TGCGCGCGGCGTTGAGTTGCGCCACGCCGCCGTCGATCAGCAGCAGATCGGGCAATTCAGCCCAGGCGCTATCGACTTCTTTGGTCTCCTTGGCCTGGCCCTCAGCATCGGGGTCTTCGGTCGTGCTGACGTTGTCGGCTTCGCCGAGCGCTTCGGCCGCGCGCTGGAAGCGGCGGCGCACGATCTCGGCCATCGAGGCCGGGTCATTCGCGCCGATCACGCCCTTGATCTTAAACTTGCGGTAGCGCGCCTTTTTGGGCTCGCCGCGTTCAAACACGACCATCGCGCCGACCGAATTGGTGCCCTGGGTGTTCGAAATATCAAAACACTCGATCCGGCCGGGCATACCATCGAGCCCGAGCAAGTCGCGCAGTTCGCTCAGGCCGGCCACCGCGCGTTGCTCGCTGTTGAGCCACTGGAGGCGCAGTTCCTCAAGTTTGCGGCGCGCATTGTCGGTCGCCATCTCCACCAACCGATGATTTTCGCCACGACGCGGCACCTTGATCTCGACCTTGTGGCCGCTCTTACCCGCCAGCCATTGCTCGATGATCCGCGGCTCCTCGATATGTTCGGCCAGCAACAAATTGGGCGGCACCTGTGCGGCGTTTTCATAGAATTGGGTAATAAACTGCGCCAGCACATTGGCATCGGTCTCGTCTTCGGCGTTCTGAAGCGCAAACGGTTCGGCACCGATCAGTTTTCCACCGCGAATGTAAAACACCTGCACGACCGCGCTGCCTTCTTCGCGCGCGAGCGCCAGCACATCCTGATCGGTATCGACCGTGCGCAACACCTGCTGGCGCTCGCTGATCTTGGTTATATCGTTCATCCGGTCGCGCAGATAGGCGGCGCGTTCGAAGTTCAGATCCTCGGCGGCAGTCTCCATGCGACGTTTGAGATCACGCATCACCTCATCGGTCTTACCTTCGAGAAAACGTACCGCGCGTTCGATTGTGGCGCGGTATTCTTCGCGTTCGACCAGGCCAGGTACACACGGGCCGAGGCAGCGTTTGATATCGTAGTACATGCACGGCTTGCCGAGCCGCCGGTGGCGATTAAAGCGATCATCGTTGCAGCGCGAGGACGGCGGGCGAAAGGCAAACAGCTTGTTGAGCTGATCGAGCGTGCGGTAGAGCGCACCTGCCGAAGAGTAGGGGCCAAAATAGCGTGCGCCGTCCTCGAGCACCTTGCGCGTCGTCATCACACGCGGCCATGGGTCGCGCAGCGTAATTTTGATATACTGGTAGCTTTTATCATCGGCGAGGCGAATATTGAAGCGCGGCCGATGCTCTTTGATAAAATTCATCTCGAGCAACAGCGCTTCGAGCTCGCTGCCGGTCACGATGATCTCAAAATCGGCAATCTGCGCCACCAGCCTGCGCGTCTTGGGCGTCAGGTTGCGCGGCGCACCGAGGTACGAGCGCATCCGGTCGCGCAGCGCCTTGCTCTTGCCAACATAAATGATCGTCCCGCTACGATCCTTCCAGAGATAAATCCCCGGCGCGAGTGGCACGTGCTTGATACGTTCTTCGAATTGCCGGATATCGGCGATCGCGGTATGGGCGAGATCGGGCATGGGGGTACTCATCTCGTACGGTTCGCAGCCAGATGGTGTGCGGCGAACCTCACCCCCTACCCCCTCTCCACCGTGGAGAGGGGGAACAGGAGGCTGCGTTGTTTGCCAGGAACCGCAGTTACTGCGGGTTGAGCGAGAGCTCACCACCTGCGACAAATCCTTCGGTGCCATCGACGCTGCGGACGTGCCACCAGCTGTGACCGTCGTTCTCGGTCGGGCCGGAGACCAGCGTCAGCGCGGTGCCAGGCTCGTAGGCACCAAGCACCTCGGTGCTGAGACCCGGGCCGCTGCGGCGGCGCAGGTTCTTGCCACCTTCACGCTTGACATATGCCGTCGCGCCAGCTTCCATACCACCAGTTGCGACCTGACCAAGCAGCGCGCCGGCGGGTGCAGTGGCGGCGGGTGCAGTGGCGGCGGGTGCGGGCGGCGCTGCGGCGGCCGGCTTATTGGCGGCGATTGCATCGAGGATCTTCTTGTCGGCGGCGTCAGCCTGCTCTTTGGCCATAGCGGCCTTCTCTTTAGCCATGGCGTCAAGGCGCGCCTGCATCTCGTCGAGCTTCTTGTTGGCGGTGACTTCGCCCTGCTTGCGGGCTTCGTCGATCTGCTTCTGCATGGCAGCGACGCGCGTCTCGTGCTCTTTCTCGGTTTCGTTGGCTTTGCGCTTGAGATCGCCGACCTGATCGCTCAGGTTCTGGATCGTCTCGCCGATCTTCTTCTTCTCCGCCTCTGCTTCTTTGTCTTTACGGCCAAAGAACCCCATGGTGAACTCCTTACACTTGACAAATACCACTCATTTCACAATCTGAATTATACTACATCCGTGCGAATGACTGGAGGTGCGGCATCAAGACCGACAAATACACAATTGAAGGTTTCTGGGCGGAGTACTGCCGCGCGACGGGCTCGCAGGCGGCACCCGCGCCGGTATCGTCATTTGGCGATACCACCGGCATGGCGAACGACCTGGGCCAGCTGGTACTGGCGGGCACAAAGACAGCCACGTGCGCGCTGCTCTGGGAGTATCAGGCCGAAGGTGAACCGCTGCCCGAGCTAGACGGGCTGTGTATCATCGTCGATGGCCGTGACCGGCCGCTGTGCATCATCGAGACCACCGACGTGACGATCCTACCCTTCAGTGCCGTGGGTGACGAGCACGCGGCCGCCGAGGGTGAGGGTGATGGCTCGCTGGCGCACTGGCGCGAGGCGCATCGCGCATTCTTTGTGCGGCGCTGTGCGGTGCTGAACCGCGACTTTACGCCCGAGGCACCACTGGTGTGCGAACGTTTTCGGCTGGTCTGGCCGGTGGCAGCGCTGTAGTTACATGCGCGGCGGGTCTGGCACGCGCCAGTGGAGCATCGCCAGCCCGGCGAGCGCAATTGCGATCAGCACCACAAACAGTGCGTTGTAACCCGCCGCCTGTGCGAACACGCCCGCCAGCAGCGGCCCGAGCGAGACGACGGGTGCGAGCGCGGTGTTGGCCACGCCGATGTAGGCAGCGCGGTCTTCGGGCTGGCTGTAGCTGAAGACCAGCGTAAAGCCGGTCAGCATCACGCCCGCCTGCGCCGCGCCAACCAGCACAAATGCCAGCAGGATCCAGACGGGTGCGGG
>JAYUYF010000607.1:0-3188 GCA_043752605.1 Roseiflexaceae bacterium | reverse complement strand
CCGCACCAGCGTCACTGCCCCGGCTTACCGTCACGACCGCGCTGCCCGTCGGCGCAGCGACTGCGCTCCCCCGCCAGGCGCGCACGGTCACGGTGCTGGTCGCCGACCCGCAGAAGCAGCCGCTGGCACAGATCCGCGTGCAACTGGTGGACGCATTTGGGGCGCTGCTCTCCGAAGGCGTTACTGATGCCAGCGGGCGAATCGCGCTGCCCACCGACCGCCCGGCGGGCGATGCCCTGCTGGTGCGCGTCCCGGCGGCCGGGCTGAGCACGCGTGTGACTGAGACCAATCAGCTCGCGATTACCCTGCCCGCGCGCCAGAGCGGAGGCCAGCCGTGATGCGTTGCGTACTCCTGCTCGCAGCAACGGTGCTCCTGCTCGGTGCCTGCGGCAGCCCGACGCTGGCGCTGCCGACGCCGACCCGCGCACCGGCAGTGGTGCGACGCGCCACACCCGCGCGCGATACCCGGCAGTTTCTGAGCCGCCCCGCCCAGATTGCCAGCTTCCCGGCGCAGATCTACCGCGTGAGCATCGGCGTGCATCCGGTGAACGGCTGGCCCGCTGTGGGCATGATGACGCGCTTTGGCGAGAGCGACACGCCAATCCAGGTCTACGCGCGGGTCTTCGACCCGCAGGGACAGGCGTGGGGGCCGACGCTCCAGCTCGACACCGGCGACTCCTCGTGCGGCATGGACGCCAACGGCACCGTCGTCGTCGGCGTGCTCGCGGATCGTACGGTGGTCGCGGTCTGGGGCAACGACGGCAGCCGCGACGGCGGTATCTGGAGCAGCGAGACGCGCGACTACGGCCGCACCTGGAGCACCCCGACCCGCATCGCGACCGGTGGGAACATCGTGCTGAGTATTGCCACCGACGATGCCGGACGCGCGGTGGCGCTGGCGACCGGCTATCTGCGCAGCGGCGACACGGTGCTCGCGCGCACGCTGCTCATGACCCGTAGTGGGCCGGGCGTGTGGGACGTGACGCTGCTGGCGGTGCCCGCCATCGACGGTGCGGTCGCACTGGCGGACGGGCGCGCGGTGGCGTTGGTTGCGACCAAACGTGATGATGCGATCGTCGCCGTCACGCGCGACCTGACGGGCGGCAGCTGGCAGGCGCAGACGATCCGCGTCGACGGCGCGCTCGATGCGCCCGGCGACGAACGCGCGGACGGCTTTTTCTGGCACGTCAATGCGGTTGCGTTCACGCGCCAGTTGCCCGACGACACGTTGCAGGACGGCGCGCTGTTCACCTGGACACGCCGCGACCGTGGCGATGTGTATGCGCTGCTGACGCGCGACGCCGGGCGCTCGTGGGGGCCGATCCGTCGCATTGTGCAGGATCTGCCCGGTCGCACCGTGCGCTACGCTGCGCCGGGGTACGACGCCAGCGCCGACCGCGCCATCGCGCTCTGGACGTGCTGCGACGATGCGAACCCGACGCACTACGCGAGCTGGGGGACGCTCGGCGGCGCGTGGCGCGAACTCAGCGGGCCAATCATCTCGGGGGCCGCGCGTGCGGGCTGGACATCGAGCGCGCAGCCGCCCGCGAGCCGCGCGATCTGGCTGGTGTGGGTCGAGAACGATTCGCAGGTGATGGTTCGCACGCTGGAGACCAACGCGCTGGTGCCGGTCGGCCAGTACCCCGCCGCAACCCCGGAACCAACCGAAGCGCCGGTGTGGGAGATCGTGCCATGAGCAGTTCGCCACTGAATCGCCGCACTGCGTTCGGCATTGCGCTGGCGCTCGTTGCGCCGTTGCTGCTGGCCTGCATCGGCCTCGATGGGCTGGTGGGCGGCACGACCGCGCTCACCACCAGCAGCCAGCGCACACCGGCCTGGGCCTGCCCCAGTCCCACGCCCAAACCCCATGGCCGCAGCGGCAACATCAAGCGCGAGTGGGAAGAGCCGATCATCGACCCGGTCACGGGTCTCGTCACCGGCTACGAGACCTTCCGCGAATACTACGACATCTGGGAGCAGGAATATGGTCCGCGCGGGTCGCTGCTGGCGGGCAACCCGCCGCATGGTGGTTCACCCTTTCCCGCCCCGACGCCCTACACCATGCAGGGCACGCGCTATGTCTTTGGCCAGCGCGTGCGGATCGATCCGCTGTTCGTCGAAATCAACGTCCGCACCGGCCCGGCGCGCGGCAGCGGCATGCAGACCTATGTCGTCGAGCTGAGCTGGCATAACCCGACCACGCAGACCGTGCAGATCGGCTACCCCGACGCGCTGGCGCTCACCGGCGTCACGCTGCCGAGCGGCGGGGTGCAATCAGGCACCTGGAATGCGGTGCAGGACGTGGATGCGCCAGTGCTGCCGACGCGCATCACACCGGGCGAGAACCGCCACAGCATCCCGGTGGTCGCGCCGGTCGGCCAGCCGCAGGCAGTCGCGCTGACCGTCGCGTGGGGTGCCGCACCGGTGAACCCGGTGGCGACGCCCGCCGCTGGTGTGGCAATGCCGGTCAGCGGCGCGCTCACCGTGGCGTGGGTCAACAGCGCGCTGCGGATCGGCCCACCGTGCGCGGATGCGGGCGCGATGACACCGTGGGATACCAGCGATGCGTGGGGTGCGGCCGCCGCGCCGCTGACGCCAGTGGCGGGGCAGGCGCGCGTCATTCAGATCGCGCATAACCAGGTCGGCAAACCATACGTCTGGGGCGCGCAGGGGCCGGAGATGTTTGACTGCTCGGGGTTGATGATGTGGAGTTATAACCAGATCGGGGTACGTATTCCGCGCACCACCGCGACCCAGTGGCCGGGGTTGCGCCCGGTGCCACGCGGCCACTGGGTCGCGGGCGACCTCGTGTACATGGACACCACCGAGGCCGGGCGCAGCGGCGCACGCACCGTGACGCACGTGGGGATGCTGGCCGATCTCGATCATGACGGGCGCTGGGATCTCATCCACGCCGCCAGCCCGAAATTTGGCGTGCGCATCGAGATGGACTTTCTGGCGTCGGTCTATTACGGGCCGCGCACCTTCAGCGATGGGAGGGCCGCGCAATGATTGTAAAACTTGTGCTGGCGTTGAGCCTGCTCGCCCCGCTCGTCACCGACCTGCCACCCGACGCGGTGGTGGTGACGCTGCACGACCTCAGCGGTGCGGCCGTCGTCGGCGCAACCGTCAGCGTGCGCGACACCGCCAATACGGTGCTCGGCGACGCGATCACCGACGCCAGCGGC
>JAYUYF010000606.1:0-3190 GCA_043752605.1 Roseiflexaceae bacterium | reverse complement strand
TCACCGAGGGATAATGAAATCATAATCTTAGCTTAACATTTTAGGCATAGTACGTGAGGAAGTCAAGCACAATATGGGCTATTGCTCGGGGGTAAATGCCACAAGCCGAATACTGAGCGTGCGATTGATACCCGTGCAACTGGGGATATCGCGGGTAAGCATGAGATGCGTCCAGAAGTCGGTGTGACGCCAGTTGTAGGTATTGATCGAACGGCTGTGGGTGAGTTCGGGCAGGCCGGTCATCGCGTCAAAACCATACTGGCGTTCGACAAACACCCGGTGGCATGTACAGATCTGTGATGCAGCGAAGCAACGCGATTGTGGCAGATTGCTGACACGTTCAGCAACCGCAAATATCCGTGGCACGGTGAGGATTCCGAGCCACGGTTCATCGCAGGTGTCGATGATATCATGCACCAGGCCATCGCGCACCGCAAGTTGTTGGAAGCAGCGTTTACCACGCACCTCGACATCGAGCGCGATCCGGTAGCTTCGGATACCCTGCGCATGCCAGCGGTCGCGCGCATCCGCTATCGGGTTCAGGGTTGTCGCAGACGGTATCGTGCTGATGCTCAGCAAGAGCCAACCGACAACAAGCAGCATCGTGAGGCCGAGCAGGCGTGTTAGCACAAGTCGCATGGCGCATCCGGGCCGAAGGGGTTGATACAATCGTTGGTACTGTACTCGGTAACGTGGAGGAATGTCAAACACAGCGCGGCGGACAGTTGTGCATAGCATGAACGATTGGCACAATTGCGTATGCTGTGGTATACTTCACGTTCGGAACAAGGAAGTTCACGCTTGCGTGTGCAGGCGTCTCCACGCGAATCGCGTGGCGTGTGTAGCGCAAAACAGATGCGCTACTTTTTTTGTGCGGAAGCACCGGGCGATCTTGTCAGTGTGGGTTTCACGGCATCGCTCCACGGTACTTCTTCACGTATGGGAGCATGCAATGACCATTACGGACACGACACCGGAGACCGGCGGATTCGCGGCGCTTGGCCTCAGCGATCTGACGCTGCGCGCAATCACCGACCTCGGCTACACCACACCCACCCCGATCCAGGAGCAGACGATCGCTCGCTTGCTCGACGGTGATGATATCATCGCGCAGGCGCAGACTGGTACCGGCAAGACCGGTGCGTTTGCGCTCCCGATCGTTGAGCGGCTTGACCCGATCCTGCGCGCGCCGCAGGCACTGATCCTGACGCCGACGCGCGAGTTGGCGGTGCAGGTTGCCCAGGCGATCACCTCATTCAGCAAGTATCAGCCCGTGTCGGTTGCGGCTATGTACGGCGGCCAGCCGATCAGCTTCCAGTTGCGCGCGTTGCGTCAGGGCACACATGTGGTCGTTGGTACACCGGGCCGCCTGCTTGACCACATCCAGCGCGGTTCGCTCGATCTGTCGAATGTGCGCACCGTCGTGCTTGATGAGGCCGACGAGATGCTCGATATGGGCTTTATCGAAGACATCGAGACGATCCTAAGCGCGACGCCCAGTGAGCGGCAGACGGCGCTGTTCTCGGCCACCATGCCCGGCCCAATTGCCGAGCTGGCACGCAAGCACATGCGCAACCCGCAGCGGATCAGCGTCAAGACGACGCAGATGACGGCGGCGGCGATCGAGCAGAGCTATTACGAAGTTGGCCAGCGCGATAAATTCGAAGTACTGGCGCGTATTCTCGAATTCGAGCGACCGGCTTCGGCGATCATCTTTTGCCGCACCAAGCGCGATGTCGACATGCTTGGTGAGCGACTTGTGGCACGCGGGATGCCGGCTGAGACCTTGCACGGCGACCTGAGCCAGGTACAGCGCGACCGGGTGATGGCGCGTTTTCGCTCAAATCAGGTCGTGATGCTGGTGGCCACCGACGTGGCGGCGCGTGGCCTCGATATCGAGCATATCTCGCACGTCATCAACTATGATATCCCGCTCGATCACGAGAGCTACATCCACCGCATCGGTCGTACCGCACGCGCCGGGCGCTCGGGGCAGGCGATTACGCTGGTCAACTGGCGCGAGGTTCGTTCGCTCGAGAATATCGAGCGGCTGATCAAGGCCAAGATTGAGCGCAAGAAAGTGCCGACGCTCAAGGACGTAGCGGCCAAAAAGCAGGAGGCGTTTCGCGAAACGCTGCGCACGATGATCGACAGCGGCGAAGCGCAACAGTATCTGGCGCTTGCTGAAGAACTGAGTGGCGAGCATGATCCGGCGCTACTGGCGGCGGCGGCATTCCGGCTGGCGCTGGGCGATCTCAAGACCAACGCGACGGATGAACTGGCGCTACGCGAGCCGCAGCCACGCGGCGAGCAGCGGCCGATGGAGCGCCCGGCGAGCCGCTTCAACAATGACCGGCGTGACCGGCCAGCCGCCGAGGGCTTTGGCGATCGCCGGCCAGCGGGCCCTGATCGCGGCCCGGCACAGGGCATGACACGGATGTATCTCGATGTCGGCCGGATGGATGGCGTACGCCCGGCTGATATTGTTGGTGCGATTGCCAACGAGGCCGGGATCTCGGGCCGGGCGATCGGTGCGATCGAGTTGTTTGACCGCAGCGCGATCGTCGAATTGCCGAGCGACCGCGTCGAGCGCGTCGTGCGTGCGCTACAACGCACCTCCGTGCGCGGCGTGCTGATGGCCCCGAGCCTGGTGGGCGACCAGCGTCGGTAGGGTTTGGCGCGGTGGGTCGCCCGGATCTGCGGTGGTGAGCTGCGCGGCGACGTGTGATCACCTGGCTCTGCGGTGGATATCGTACAATGTCGCAGCAATAGCGGCTGCATCGCGATCGCGATGCAGCAGCTACTGCTGCGACCGTCCATGTGTTATCCGTGATCTCGTGTATCATACCGCCATCACCGCCACACGACGAAAGGGCACGTCAATGTCGTCACGCCGCCGTTTCCTCGCGCTTGCCACCGCATTGCCGCTTGCGGCGTGTGGTAGCGCCCGACCTGCTGCACCAGTACTCCAACGCAATAAACCACGTAGCGGGCAGTGGATCGCGGCGCGGCGCGAGCGCGGCGCGATCTCGCCGTATGTGTACGGGAGCAACACCGGCCCGTGGCAGACCGTCGCCCCTGATCAATGGCAGCAAAGCCGCGACGCGGGGATGACGATTGTACGCTGGCCGGGCGGCAACTGGGGTGACGAAAACAGCGTCACGCCGCTCCAGGTCGATGAGTATATCAC
>JAYUYF010000605.1:0-3190 GCA_043752605.1 Roseiflexaceae bacterium | reverse complement strand
GTTGTAGCAGCATTACAGCTCCTTTGCCAGTGGCACGCGCAGGTGGCCCTGCTCGATCTGCGCATCGAAGAAACGTGGCGTCCCGCGCCCCGAGCGATCCGGCGCATACGTGATATCCAGCAGCATCGGCCCGAACGTATCGGTCAGGTCGAGCGCCTGCTCCGTCCCATCTGGTTCGGCAAAGCTTGCGCTAAATTCGCGGCAGCCAAGAAACGGCGTTGCAAAGCAACGGCCCGTCTGCACCCGGCGGCGGAACTGATCGCGGTACTTAGCAACATCGGCATCGGCGTGCGGCTGCAACACGATCTGCGCACTGATGATGTAGGCAACATCGCGCAAGGCAAGTGTGTGCCGCTGCGCACGATCATCCGCGGCATCGTACCCTTCGCCAGACTGCTGCCAGGCGCGCGCGGTGCGTTCACTCTGTCGCGAATTAATCTCATTGCGCAGGATCGAAAAGTAACGTATCGGCTTGAGCACGGTAATCGCTTCGATCTGCCAGCGAAATTCGGGCTTCCAGAAGATCGCCTCAAGGACGCCACGCGCTGCAGAGGGGGTCATCACGGGATAACTGACCCGCTCGACTTTCATTTCTGGCCGGGTAAAACAGGCGAAATCGCCCCACACTTTGAGTTGTAACGCTGTATAGCTCTGCTCCATGGTTCCTCCTTCAGATAATCAATCGGGCCCGATCATCGTCGGTCACAATTCCACGAATCGCGTCATACTTGCCGTGCCAGATCCCAACCGTCAGTTTCGAGTCTGGCACCAGCGGCTCGACAAAACCCTGACGACGATACTGTTCTGCGGTTTTTGCACGGATTGATACAACAAAGGGTTGCAATTTGCCAAATGCTGCCCGTGCGCTACCGATTCGTGCGCGGATAGTAGCAATGGCCTGCGTGACCTGGACTTTCTGCGTAGCATCGCCATAGGTCGTGATAATGACATCTTCGGTATCTTCATCGATCATCCGCATACGTTGCGCCACATCAGCATAATTCCACGCAGCACGCTGTTGCTGCACACGCTCACGATCGAGATCAACAGTGTTGAACAGCCGGTCGAAATACGTACGCCATGCGGCAGGATCATCGAGATCGAGCGTATTGCTGCGAACAAGCGCACGGGTGATATCGGTTGCGGTACGGTACGCTCCCGGTGGCAATCCACCGCCTTCCGGGTTGAAGATAATTGTGACACCCTTGCTGGCGAGGCGTCCTTCGCGATTGCAGCGGCCGGCTGCCTGCACAATCCGATCAAGTGGCCCCATCGCGCGCATCACCAGCGGAAAATCGAGATCAACCCCTGCCTCGATCACCTGTGTGCTCACCAACCGGCACGGGTCGCCAGCTGCGAGGCGACGTTTCACTTCCGCGATGACCGTGCGCCGATGTGCGCCACAGAGCAACGTTGAGAGATGCAATACATCGTCATCATCGTCAAGCTCATCGAGCAACATTAATGCATTGCCTTTGGTATTGAGCACCGCGAGCACCTGCGGCGTCGCACGCATCTCTGTGGCAACATCCCGCCAGTGCATCGGCTGCTCAAGACGCCATTCGAACTGCACACGCGACAGCGCGGCAAAATAGCGCGCTGCATCGGGAATGATGTCATAGGCGCGCACATCTTTGAAGACGGTAATACTCTCGAACGCTGGCTGTGTTGCGGTTGAGAGGATGACGGTTGCACCGTAGTTCTGGCAAAGTTCGCGCAGGCCATCAAGGATCGGCGTCAGCAAGTGCGGTGGGAGCGCCTGCGCCTCATCGAGGATGATGACGCTATTGGCAAGCCAATGCAGCTTGCGACAGACGCCAGTGCGATTGCCAAACAGGCTCTCGAACAGCTGCACCGTCGTAGTGACAATAATTGGTGCGTCCCAGTTCTCAGCCGCCAGTCGCGACCAGACCGCGCCGGGTGTATAGTCTTCAGTATCACCTCCCGTTGACCCTGCACCGCTGTGATGTTCAAGCACAATTGGTCGGTCATCATCGGTGTCATCAAAAATTTCACGATAGACACCCGCAGTCTGTTCGGTAATACTGATAAATGGCACAGCGACGATAATCCGGCGTTTGCCGTGCTGGGCAGCGTGATGCAGCGCAAAACCCATACCGGCGCGCGTTTTGCCACCACCAGTCGGCATCGCCAGCCGGAAGAGACCTGGTGATTGACACGACGCATCAAGACAGTGCTGATACATTGTATCCCGTGCAATATTGACAGGCCCGCTACCACCCCGTTTGCTGTTCTGATTCGTGTCAAAGCGCTGTTGCAGTTCTTGTATCGAGATAGAGTTTCCGCGCAAAATGGTTTTATGTGGACTGCCATGCGCTTCAGTATCAAGAAAGTCAGCATCAACTAGCGTTGAAAACAGTATGCGAAGGAAGAATTCGGCGCTCTGCTTGTCACGGACAAATGGCGGAACGGTTAGTAGTACTGAAGGCTCAATCTCAGGAATACGCGCTCGGAGTGTGGCAATCGCTGCATCGACACGAGAGGTACTTTCGCCAGTCACCAGCACCTCTTGCATCTGCGTCAGCCAGCCCGCTAATTCGGCCTTATTTTTGAGTCCGCCGTGATGCCCCTGAACCAGCAACGCCAGCGGCTCACAGAATCGTGTCGCGAGCAGCGCACCCGCCGCCTTGTGATCGCCACCGGTGCCCTTTTGATTCGGGTCGACGTGACAACGATGAAGGTAGTCCTGGAAATCAGGGTTTGCCTTGCCCACATCGTGCCAGATACCAGCCTGATAGGCGAGTGTCGCCCCGCCAAATGGTTCGGCAAACGCGCGTGCAAGGCGCGCAACCTCACGGATATGTTCTTCCAGATCGTGCCATTCGCTACTTCCGGCGCGTGGCGTATGGGCAACGAGTTGATTGGTCATGTCGCTCCTGATGTTGTTACGCACCCCACACCACCCACTCTACCATCCGACTCTGCGCTATAGCCGCAGTCTCGCGCCAGTTGTGTAGCATTTTCCAGTATCGCACGCGCTCCGGGCACAAATACGCCCGCTCGTTCGTGCGCTCCCCCGCTCCGATGCGGAGAGGGGCCGGAGGCGCGCAGGTCTTAGGATGCCGCCGCCCGATACGCCGCCACCAGCGCGGCCGCCTCGGCCGCCACCGAGTCGCGCAGCGCGGGTGGAGCAATGACGCGCGCGTGGCTGCCGTAGCTCATCACCCAG
>JAYUYF010000604.1:0-3194 GCA_043752605.1 Roseiflexaceae bacterium | reverse complement strand
CCAGTTCGGCATCGCGCAGCAGATCATGCGCGCGTTTGTAGAGCTGCGCATAGATTGCGCTACCACGCGGGTAATCGATATGCGGGCTGAGCAGCACCTGACCAGCGTGCTGGCGCACATCGCCTGCGGCGTCGAGGTAGCCGTCGAGCAGCGCCGCGCATGTCGTCGCATCGGCGGGGTAGGCCTGGCCAGCAAATGTCATCGGCCGGTGTGGTGCCGCGTGATACGCCGCGCGTGCAGCGGCGTGCGCCGTATCGTAGGCCGGGCTTTCGAGCAACAACGCATCATCAAGCAGGCGGAGCAACTTCTCGATCGCGGGAGTGCCGATTTCGATCCCAAAACGCTCATGGGCGCGCGCGGCCAGCGCCGCAGCCGGAGTCGTACCATCGCAGAGCAACAGGACAGGCGCGATCTCGGGGGCGATCACGACCGTACGTTGCGCGATCTGCAACGGATCCTCAATCATGACTACCTGGCGGCCAAGGTGCGTGGTGTAGCGCGGCGAGACCGTACGCAGCCGCGGGAATTCGCGTCCATCGTTCACAGCTCGGCGGCCAGCAGCCCGACGACCGCCTCATCTTCGGTCTGGTAGATCTGGATAAATTGCGTCAGCCCGACCATCCGGAAGATCTTCTGGAAATGGGGCGACAGACCACTCACCGCCAGCCGTTGCGCGTGCTCATTGACATCATTGATGACATTGATCAAGATCGCGATACCCGCGCTGTTGATATAATCGTTCTGGCGGAAATTGAGCAAAATGCGGCGTGCGCCATCGGCGGTCACCGCATTATAGGCACGCAAAATTTTGTCATTGGCGAAAGTCGTCACATCGCCCATCAAATCAAGAATAAAAACCCCATCACGGGTGCGCGATTCAATCATCAGTGGATCTTCGAGCATCAGGTCCTCCGTGTACCCACCGCACCGATCGGCCTGGCGATCCTGTGTGCGAATGGTATATTTGGCAATCAGCAGTCCGGCGATTGTTCGAGATGAATGACCATACGTACCTGATTGCCACCGCCCGCACGCTGTGTGATCTCGACCTGGTCGACGAGTTCGCGGATCAGCCACATGCCCCAGCCACCCTTTTCAGGCGATTTGAGCACATCGGCGATCTGCGGATCATGCGTGATGCGCGTGGCATCAAGATGCTTGTGCCCCTGATCGGCGACGCTCACCACCAGCGACTGGTCTTCGATCGCGAGTATCACGACAACCCGGCTGGTGGCATCGAGCGCATTACCGTGCTCGATCGCGTTCGTCACCGCTTCGCCGATCGCGGTACGCAACGATTCGATCCGCGCCGCCGAAAACCCCATCCGGCGCGCGATCGAAGTTGCGGCATCCATGGCGATGCGCTCATAGCCGAGGCGGCTTGGTAGCCGCAGCTCAACCGTCCGCTCACCAAGATTTTCTGAATGCACAGAATCGCCCATCGTTGCTGGCGCCTGATCTGCTGAATCTCTGCTGTTGTGATTGTACACGCGCTGTGCACAGACTGCAATACACACCTCGCCACTTCATGGCTGGTCTGGTATTACAGTGGTATATTCCCGTGCTTGCGCGGCGGCAGTGTCTGACGCTTCGTGCGCGCCAGCGCCAGCGCACGCACCAGCGCCGGGCGCGTTTCGCGTGGCTCGATCACGTCGTCGAGATAGCCACGCTCGGCCGCGATATACGGGTTGGCAAAGCGCTCCTGGTATTCGGCAGCCAGTTCGGCCAGGCGCGTGGTTGGATCTGCTGCCTGCGCCAACTCACGGCGGAAGATAATCCGCGCGGCGGCCTCGGCACCCATCACCGCGATCTCGGCCGTTGGCCACGCCAGGTTAACATCGGCACGGATATGTTTGCTGGCCATCACATCATACGCGCCGCCGTATGCTTTGCGCGTGATGATGGTCACCTTTGGTACGGTTGCTTCGCAATACGCATACAGCAGCTTGGCCCCGTGCCGAATAATGCCGCCATGCTCCTGCTGGATACCGGGCAAAAATCCGGGCACATCGACAAATGTAATAATTGGCAGATTAAACGCATCACAAAAACGCACAAAGCGTGCGGCCTTTACCGACGAGTCGATGTCGAGCGTGCCGGCCAGTTGTGCCGGCTGGTTGGCCACGATCCCGACCGCGTGGCCAGCGAGCCGCGCAAAGCCGATGATGATATTGCGCGCATACTGCGCCTGTACTTCAAAAAAGGTCTCGCTATCGAGCACCGCGTCGAGCACCGCGTGCATATCATACGGTTTGCGCGCGCTGTCGGGGATGATCGTCTGCAGCGCCTCATCCATGCGTTGTGGGTCGTCGCCGGTATCGAGGTACGGCGGGTCGTCGAGATTATTGGCGGGTAAGTACGAGAGTAGCAGCCGCAGCTGGGCAAACGCATCGGCCTCGTCTTCAGCCGCAAAATGTGCCACGCCGCTACGCGCGTTGTGGGTCGTCGCACCGCCCAGTTCCTCGAAACCGACATCTTCGCCCGTGACAGCTTTGATCACATCCGGCCCGGTGATAAACATTTGCGAGGTATCTTTGACCATCATGATAAAATCGGTCATCGCTGGCGAATAGACCGCGCCGCCCGCGCACGGCCCGGCGATCAGCGAGATCTGCGGCACCACGCCCGAGGCGACGACGTTGCGGTAGAAGATCTCGGCATAGCCACCGAGCGAGACGACACCCTCCTGGATGCGCGCCCCGCCCGAATCGTTGATCCCGATACACGGCACCCCCATCCGCACCGCCAGATCCATCACCTTGCAGATCTTCTCCGCGAAGACCTCGCCCAGCGAGCCGCCAAATACGGTGAAGTCCTGTGAAAAGAGGCACACCGCGCGCCCGTCGATCGTACCATGCCCGGTGATGACGCCATCGCCCACCGGACGTGTCTTGTCAATACCAAATGCGGTCGCGCGATGTACGGCGAACCGGTCGAGCTCGACAAAGCTGCCCGCGTCGAGCAATTGCTCCACTCGTTCGCGCGCGGTGAGTTTGCCGCGCGCGTGCTGGCGTTCGTTGGCCGCTATGTCGCCCACCAGTGCCTGTTCGCGGCGGCGGCGTAGATCCGCGATCCGTTCCTGGGTTGTGTGCATCGGTGTCATCTCCTTGACTGTATCGCCGAAGCATCGCTTCGACCGTACGGATCGCGCGGGCGGTGCGGCGTGGGCGTGGGCGTGGGCGGCGCGGGCGTGG
>JAYUYF010000603.1:0-3195 GCA_043752605.1 Roseiflexaceae bacterium | reverse complement strand
CGCGAGCCACTACACCTCAGCTTCGCGTCTCTGGTGCGCAGGTACTCTGGGTACTGATGATGATCGAATTTGTCATGCTAGCAGCGCTTGTTGTCGCGCTGGCATCTATAGTATTTCCTGAACGAAGCTCACTACAGCGTGGTGCCGATGTCGCGTTCGTACGTGATGCAATAGCTGCGCGCGCGGCAGGCGCGGTCGCAGACCCGGTCATCGAAATTGCTCCGGGATTGCAGACCTCTGCAAGCAGCTTGCGCGGATTTGCACTGGACGGCACTGTCTATTACTATTACTACGAACGTCAGGCTGGGTATGATCCACTCAGTCGCGGTGTCGTTTCAGAAGCAGAGATAGACGTACTGCTTCGAGAAGAAGTCGGCACTGATGCGCTCGTTATTTACCGTTTGCAGACCGATTGAGGAGAGTATGCTTGCACCGCTTGTGCTCGAACGTCGGCTCGATAGCCGCCTCTGGGGTGGTACTACACTTGGGCCGTGGCTTGGGCTGACGAACCCGCCACCGCAACTCGCTGAGTCCTGGCAGGTGTATGAGCACAACCGTGTTACGCACGGCCCGCACATGGGCGAAACCCTTGGTGCCCTGGCGCGCGCGTATGGATCTGCATTGCTGGGCCGCACAAGCTATGCGCGCCACGGTGCAGAATTCCCACTCCTCGCCAAATTTCTTGATGCCGCAGACCATCTTTCTATCCAGGTACACCCCGATGATACCTACGCCCATACCGTCGAGGCCGCCAGCGGCTTCCACGGCAAGACCGAGGCGTGGTATATTCTACGCGCTGCTGATGGTGCTGGGGTCTATCACGGGATGCGCGCTGCCACAAGCCGGACGGCGTTTGCTGCTGCTATTGCAGACGGTACAGTGCTCGATTTGTTGCGCTTAATTCCGGTAGCGGCTGGCGATACGATTTTCGTTGCGGCTGGTACGGTTCACGCGATCAATGCTGGCGTGATGTTGTTTGAGATCCAGCAAAAATCGGATCTGACCTACCGCGTCTATGATTACCAGCGCCGCGATGCCACAGGCGCGCTGCGCGAACTGCATCTCGACCGCGCGCTCGACGTGTCCGATTACCAGGCTGCGCCCGCCGCAATCATCGCCCCACAACCGATCGCCGCCGGGCGCGAGTTGCTCGTCGAGTGTCCGTACTTTCGTATGGAGCGCTGGCAGGCCACTGGTACACCACTGATGGCCACCACGACAGGCGAGACCTTCGCGTTGCTCACTATCATCGCGGGTGACTGCCAGCTCACTGCAGGGGGGACAGAAATCGACCTGCCGCGCGGTAGCTCGGCTGTGCTGCCCGCTAATCTTGGTGCGTATACGCTTGAAACTACTGCGGCTGCGCAAATGCTCGTGTGCAGCGTGCCTGGATAGGATAATCGGCTATGCTAATCAAGACGCGCGTGGTGTACGCGCGTCCCGCCCCGGCTCACGATCAACGCGCCCAGCCCCGGAATCGCCAGCAGATCAAGTAAGAGTACCCACCACCACGGTAAAAGAGCTGCCGCTACTGCTACCGGTGTGATCAACACCGCCAGTAGCGCAATAGTTGCTGGAGCGAGCATCGCCGGACGATCGGCAAACCCGGGACGAAGCGCGATGCTACGCCCAATCACCGCGATGCCGATGATGAATGGCAGCTGGATAAGAAATGTGATCGGTACCGCCCAGAATGGCAAGAGCATCGAACCCAACACTAGTGGTAATAACAGCAAACTTGCCACTATACCCTGCATAATGCTGCGAACGGGGGCGTCGAGCAACATACGTGCGGCGGTTGTGCTACGCTGCGGGTACACGCCGAGGACGCCGGTCGAGAGCATTACCCCAATAACAGCAATTGTCAGCCCTACCAGCGTCCGGTAAAACGGCTCCTCCGCACGAAACAGTTCCATTGATGGCCGCAGGATCGCGCTCGCGGGCGATCCTGGCAACGCCAGTGGGTCTGGTGGCATATCGACACGCACCCCCGCAATATTGACTAGCGCCACCAGTGCTAATGCTGCTGCCAGCATCGAGAGGCCTGCCAGTCGCCGCACACTGCGATCGGCCGCCATGCGCCCGGCGGCGACCGTCGGCGGCTCGGCGGGCAGTCGCTGCTGTACACGCGCGATCAGGCGCGCTGGATCAAATGCCGGATCGTTGCTACGCAGGGTCTGGCGAAGCACGTGGTCTATTTCATGGTCGTCATTGATTGTCATGCGGATCCTCGGTCATGATGCCAAGCACCGCGCCGAGCATACGGCGCGCGCGGTGCAGGCGGGTTTTGATTGTGCTAATCGGTAGCCGGGTTACGTCGGCGATCTCTTCGTATGAGAGGTCGTTCCAGTAGCGCAGTACCGTAACACTACGATAGTTCTCTGGCAAGGTCGCCAGTGCACGTTGCACAGTATCCTGCGTCTCGCGCTGGAGTATATGTTCATCGGGCGCGCGATCATCGCTCGGTACCATCGGCGCGATATCATCGAGGGTCAACCACGTCAGCCGCCGCCGTCGTAGTCGATCGATACAGTAATTCGAGGCGATCGCCAGCAGCCACGTCGAAAACTTGCGACCACGGTCGTAGGCTGCCAGGTTTGTATACGCGCGCAGGAAGATCTCCTGCGCGGCATCTTCTGCATCCTGCGCATTTCCTAGCATCCGGTAAGCCGTTGCGTGGACGGCCCCGGCGTAGCGGCGCATCAACTCGGCAAAGAGTTGCTGGTCTGCTGCAAGCGCCCCCTCGATGAGCCGCGCCTCGCTCAGCGCGGCCAGATCAGGTGATATCTCAAGTACCATGTACGTCTGTCGCTCGCAGATGTTTCAGTCGTATCCGCCTGATCATTCGGCGTCGTTCAGTGCCGCCACACCCGGCAACACTTTGCCTTCGAGTAACTCCAGTGATGCGCCACCGCCCGTCGATACGTGCGTAATCCGTTCCGCCAGCCCCATATCTTCGATTGCCGCAACCGAATCGCCACCGCCCACTACCGTCATGCCCGTGCTATCAGCCACGGCCTGCGCCACAGCGCGGGTTCCTTCAGCAAAGGGAGCCAGCTCGAAGACACCCATCGGCCCGTTCCAGATTACGGTCTGTGCAGTGCCGATCACCGCCGCAAACGCGGCGCGCGTGTCGGGTCCAATGTCGAGCGCCTGCCAGCCCGCTGGTACCGCGTCTGCGGCCACAATCTGCGT
>JAYUYF010000602.1:0-3207 GCA_043752605.1 Roseiflexaceae bacterium | reverse complement strand
GCCCGCTGGGACGCAGCATGCTGCGTCCGCCGTCCCCGTCGCGTCCGCCATCCCCGCCATTCCCGCCGCGCCCGTTATCGATGGGCGTTCGCCGCTCGATGTGACCCACACCGTGGGTGCGGCGCGCTATATCCGCTATATTCGTGAACTGGGCCATCTGGCCGCACGGATCGACCCGCTCGGCGGCGAGCCGCCTGGCGATCTGGGGCTCGATCCGGCGGTGCACGATATCCGTGAGCACGATCTCGAACTGTTGTCGGCCGATATTGTGCGTGGCCCGCTGGTGGCGGGTGCAAAAGACGCCCGCGAGGCCGTCGTGCGGTTGCGTGCGGTGTACGCGGGCTCGATCGGCTACGAGACCGACCACGTCCAGAGTTATGCTGAGCGCAGCTGGATCCGTGATGCGATCGAGTCGCAGCGCTTCTTCCAAAACACTCAGGGTGTGACCGAGCGCGAGCTCCTCGAACGGCTCACTGATGTCGAGACCTTCGAGCGCTTTTTGCATCAGACGTTTGTCGGCCAGAAACGCTTTTCGATCGAGGGCAACGACATGCTGGTGCCGATGCTCGATTCGATCATCCGCAACGCTGGTCTGCACGGCACGCACGAGGTCGTGATCGGCATGGCGCACCGTGGCCGCCTCAATGTGTTGGCGCATACGCTCGGCAAACCGTACAGCACGATCCTGGGTGAGTTCCTGGCCGCCAGCCGCGACGGCAGCAGCCAGTCGGCCGCGGGGCGCGCCGGGCCGGGCTGGATGGGTGATGTGAAATATCATCTCGGCGCGCGGCGCGCCTACCGCGATGCCGGCATCGAGCAGATGCCGATCACGCTCGCACCCAATCCGAGCCATCTCGAATTCGTCAACCCGGTCGTGGCGGGCCGCGCGCGCGCCGCACAGGAACTGCGCGACCGGCCGGGTGAGCCGCTGCGCGACAAACGCGCCTCGCTGCCGATCATCATCCACGGCGATGCGGCATTTCCTGGCCAGGGTGTCGTCGCTGAGACGCTCAACCTTGCCAATCTGGCGGGTTACAGCACCGGCGGCACGATTCATATCATTATCAACAATCAGATTGGCTTCACCACCGAGCCGCGCGATTCGCGCTCGACGCTGTATGCGTCCGACCTCGCGAAAGGCTTTGAGATCCCGATCGTGCACGTCAACGCCGATGACCCCGTGGCCTGTATTGCTGCAGCCCGCATGGCGCTGGCGTTCCGCGAGGAGTTTGGCGAAGATTTCCTGATCGACCTGGTCGGCTACCGGCGCTGGGGCCACAACGAGGGCGACGAACCGGCATTCACTCAGCCGCAGATGTACAGCAAAATCACGGGTCACCCGACCGTGCGGACGATCCTGGCCAAGCGGCTCGAGGCCGAGGGCACGATCGCGGCTGATACGGCCGAAGAATTGTACGACCGGGCAATGGCGCGTTTGACGGCGGCGCGCAGTGAGGCCGATCTGCACCCGCACGAATATCACCCGCCCGAACCAGCCCCCGCCGGGCTCGCACGCCGTACCGCCACCGCCGTGATGGCCGCGCGGCTGGTTGAGCTCAACAGCGCGCTGATGCAGCGCCCGCCCGGCTTCGCAGCCAACACGCGGCTGGAGCGCACGCTCGAACGGCGGCGCGGCGCACTCGATACGCCCGGTGCGATCGATTGGGGTCACGCCGAGACGCTCGCGTTTGCGTCGTTGCTCGCCGAAGGGGTGCCGATCCGGCTCACCGGCCAGGACAGCGAGCGCGGCACATTTAGCCACCGCCACGTGGTGTTGCGCGATGCTGCCACCGGCCAGCGGCTCTGCCCATTGCAGACCTTGCCGCAGGCCACGGCCTCGTTTGCGGTGTACAACAGCCCGCTCTCCGAGAACGCCGCGCTGGGCTTCGAATACGGCTACAGCGCACACGCACCCGATGTGCTGGTGGTCTGGGAGGCGCAGTTTGGCGATTTTGCCAATGGTGCGCAGGTGATCATCGACCAGTTTATCATCTCGGGTCGCAAAAAATGGAGCCAGACGCCCGCGCTGGTGCTGTTGCTGCCGCACGGTCACGAGGGCCAGGGCCCCGAGCACTCGAGCGCGCGGCTCGAACGCTTCCTGCAACTCGCCGCCGATGATAATATCCGGGTGGCAAACTGCACCACTGCCGCACAGTACTTCCACCTGTTGCGGCGGCAGGCGTTGCTCCTGGCGAGCGATCCACGGCCGCTGGTGGTGATGACACCCAAAAGCCTGCTGCGCCACCCGCGCTCGGGCTCGTCGCTCGCCGATCTGGCCGAAGGCAAGTTCTACCGCGTGCTCGATGACGATGTGGCGCGCGCGCAGGCAGATCAGGTTACGCGCGTCGTATTGTGCAGCGGCAAGGTGTTCGTCGATCTGGCTGGTGCTCGCGAGCAGGCCCCCGCGCCACACGTCGCGCTGGTGCGGATCGAAGAGCTGTATTCGTTCCCGGCCGAGGAGTTGCGCGCCACGCTGGCGGGCTATCCCGCTGCCGCCGAGATCGTCTGGCTGCAAGAGGAGCCAGCCAACATGGGCGCGTGGAGCTACGTGCAGCCGTTGCTGCGCGAGTTGCTTGGTGAGTTGCCGCTGTACTATATCGGTCGCGCCGCCTCTGCGAGCCCCTCCGAAGGCTCGCTCGCGCTACATAATGTCGAACAGCGGCGAATCATCGTCGCCGCCTTTGACCGGGCGGCGTAGCCTGTCAAGATCTGTCGAGCAGCCCGTTGGAGTAGATAGAGGAGATTATGGCAGATATTAAAGTGCCAACGCTTGGCGAGTCGATTGTCGAGGCTACCGTCGGGCGCTGGCTCAAACGCGAGGGTGATCTGGTTGTCGTCGGTGATTTGCTTGTCGAGCTCGAGACCGACAAGGTCAGTGTCGAGGTCGCCGCCGAACAGGCCGGAACCATCGACAATATTTTGCACGGCGAGGGCACCAACGTCAACGTCGGCCAGGTGATAGGTACGATCGCCGTATCGACCCTTGTAGGGACGCAGCAGGCTGCGTCCGCGCCCGATACCGCGCCAAACGCCACCCCCGTCGCACGCAATGTCGCCGCCGCCAGCGGTGTCGATCTCGCCAGCGTCGCCGGTAGCGGCCCCGGCGGGCGCATCACCAAACAGGATGTGACCACCCAACCCGTAGGGACGCAGCATGCTGCGTCCGAGAATGCGCCCGGTGCGTCCGCGCCCCCCGTAGGGACGCAG
>JAYUYF010000601.1:0-3210 GCA_043752605.1 Roseiflexaceae bacterium | reverse complement strand
GTGGTGGCGGTCGGGGCAGATGGCCGCTGGTCACAGACGATTACGCTCGCTGCGGGCACCTTTGATGTCGTTGTCAATCAACTCAACCCAGACGGTACCCTGCAGGCCAGCGGGCCGGTCAGCATCACTGTCGGTGGCGCAGCTACAGCAACACCCGCGCCCACGGCAATACCCGCGCCCACGGCGACATCTGCGCCGACCGCAGTTCTCGCCAGCGCGCGCACCGCGATCCCGCGCGCTGCAGATGCGGTGGTGAGCACGGTACGCGGGAATATCAGCGCCAACCAGCCAGCATATTTTCGCTTTGATGGGACGCAAGGCCAGCTGGTGATCGTGCGCGTCGAACCATTCACAGCGACGGTACGGCTGCGCGCCAGTGGACTGGCCGATGGCCAGCCACTGACTGGGGCAGACGGTGTGCAGATCTGGGCGGGTGACCTGCCAGCAACTCAGGCGTATGCGGTCGACCTGATCGTCCCCACCGGCGACCCGTCGTCAGCCTATCAACTCGATATTCTGTACCCTGAACGTGTGAGCAGCCAGCCCGGCTTTGGTGAGGCGCGCGGCATGTTTGCGGCAGCCGGCGCACGGCGGGCATACATCGTGCGGCTTACGAGTGGCAGAGCCTTTAGCGCATCGGTCGATGGCCCGGGTATCTTGCGGATCATCGGTGTCGCCGATGGTGCACAGCTGGTATCGTTCGATGCGAGCGCGGTGACATGGGGTGGCGTCGTGCCGAACGACCAGGCATACCTGATCGAGGTACAGAGCCGTGGCGCAGGTGAGATTGTGCTGACGACCCAGGTGCGCTGATGGCATGTAGCGCATACCAGAAAGCTGCGCACGCTGCGCGAGCCAGTGTTTTTAACCGATAGGAGGTTGTGGATGACTGAAATTGGAATATCGCTGTTTCGCACATTGCGTGACACCATGGGTGACCAACTGTCGCTGTTTAAAGCAACAAAGGCGACGCTTGTTGATGTAAGTCACACGCTCGAAGACCAGGTGCTACGCAACCGCCTGCCCTCGGTGATCTTCACCGGGTTCCAGGAGAGCAGCCACTGGCGCGAAGAAACGGCGCGGTATCTGGAACTGGCGGGTATCGCGAGCCAGATCTGTATTTTTGCGGGTGGAGTACCGCCAGTCCCGGAAGAGCAGCATATTGCGGTTACGCTCGCACCGGGCGATCCGCTGCGCCAGGAATGGTTTTTGCTGGTGCTGACGCGCGATTTTTCCGGGCTTATTGCGGGTCTTGACCGTGCGGAACCCGTCGCAGATGAGCCAGACCGTCTATTTGATACGTTTTTGTCGTTCAACGAGGCCGTCGTTGCGCGCGCAATCGCGACCGTGCTGCCGCTAGTCGATGCCGCACGTCCCGATCGGGCGGCTGAGCTTCGCGCAGCAACTGCGGAGTTCCCGCCTGTCGCACCGAGTGGCGCGCGCGCGACTGCGATCATCAGCCAGATCATGAGCAACGTCCAGGTGCGATACAATGCGCAGCAAGATGTGGTGGCCGAGTTACGTGCGCTGCGCAACGAGCAGGAGCGTATGATGACGGTCTTCACCGATCTTGCCGTGCCGGTCGTGCCACTCCTCGAGGGGGTGATCGCGCTACCGCTGATCGGGTCATTCGACAATCGCCGCGCGCAGTTGCTGATGGAGCGGCTGCTCCAGGGGATCGCCGATCAGCAGGCCGAAGTCGCGATTATTGATATCACGGGTGTCAGTGTGATCGACACCGCCGTGGCCAATGCGCTCGGGCAATCGATTCGGGCGGCACAGCTGCTCGGCGCGCAGATTATTGTTTCGGGGATCCGCGCCGAGGTGGCACAGACGCTCGTGGGGCTGGGCGTCACGCTCGGGAATGTCACCACCGTGGCATCGTTGCGTGCGGCGGTGGACGCGGCGCTGGAGCAACAGGATCGGGTGATCGTGCCACGCGGCAGACTGTGATGCTTGACACAAACTCCCGGCGCGGTATAATGCGGGTATTCCTGTTTTCCTCTGACGCTGGCCGCACCGTACGGTGGCCGAGCGGTGACGCAAGGAGCGCGTAATGCTGCTTTCGTATGTCCCTATCCTTGCGATGTTCCTGACGGCGATCTTTGTGGCCGTGTTTGTGATCACGCTCTCGCGCTTCCTCGGGCCGCGCAATCCGACGCGCCGCAAGCTGATGCCGTACGAATCGGGGATGGAGCCGATCGGGCCGGCGATTCGGCGTTTCCCGGTCAAATTCAATCTGGTCGCGATGATCTTTATTCTGTTCGATATCGAGGTCATCTTTCTCTTCCCGTATGCGCTGGTCTACAAGCAGCTCGGCGTGCCGGGGCTGGCGGCGATGGGTTTCTTCTTCTTTATTCTGGTTGTTGGTATGATCTACGAATGGAAGCGAGGTTCGCTGAAATGGGAATAGAACAACGCGCTGGCGAGCTCGGCATCGTCACGACATCGCTCGAAACCGTCGTCAACTGGAGTCGCAGTAATGCGATGTGGCCACTGCTGTTTGGTCTGGCGTGTTGCGCGATCGAGATGATGGGCGCGCAGAGCGCAAATTACGATCTGTCGCGCTTTGGCATGGAGATCAACCGTGCATCGCCACGTCAGGCCGATCTGATGATCGTTGCCGGGCGCGTCTCGCGCAAGATGGCACCCGTCGTGCGGCGGCTGTATGACCAGATGAGCGAGCCAAAATGGGTCGTCGCCATGGGCGATTGCGCCGCGTGCGGTGGGATTTTCAACAATTATGCAATCGTCCAGGGGGTCGACGAAGTCGTCCCGGTTGATGTGTATGTGGCAGGTTGCCCACCACGGCCGGAGGCGCTGATCGACGGCATCGTGCAGTTGCACGCAAAGGTCGGTCGCACTCGGCTGAACGGCACATTCCGCCCGGCTGCGGCGATCCGCGTCTAACAAAGAGGACATCTCGATGGATCATCCAGCGTTTGTCGAGCATCTGCACGCGGCGTTTCCGGGTCAGATTCTGGGCAGTAATGAGTTTCGTGGCGATCTGAGTGTGACGGTCGCACGCGATGCGATCGTCGATGTCGCGCGGCATCTGCGTGATACACCCGAATTTGCGTTTGTCGCACTCACGAATCTGTGTGCGGTCGATTATCTCGGTCGTGATCCGCGCTTCGAGGTGGTATATCATCTGGTGTCGTACGCCAATCGCCGCCGGATCTGCCTGAAGGTTGGCCTACCCGAGCACGA
>JAYUYF010000600.1:0-3221 GCA_043752605.1 Roseiflexaceae bacterium | reverse complement strand
AAACGGCGCGCTTGCTGCGCGATGCTGATCAATTTGCGGCATACGGGCTGCGCGGCGCACGCCCGACCGTCGATTTCCCGGCGGTCATGGCTAATGTTCGTACGTTGATCGGCACCCTGCAAGAGAAAAAGCAGATCGCCGCACGGCTGACGCGCGCCGGGGTGACCGTGGCGCAGAATGTGGGTGCCGCCCGCTTCCACGACCCGCACACGCTGATCACCGAAGATGGCTCGCTGTTTCACGCCGATCAGATCATCCTGTGCGCGGGGGGCCGCGCACGCCGCCTGAGTTTCACCGGTGCCGAGTACTTGATGACCCACTCGGACGTCTGGGATCTGACTGCCCTGCCACGCCGCCTGGTGGTGATTGGCAGCGCGGCCACCGGCTGCCAGCTAGCCGCGATCTTTCATGCGTTTGGCAGCGAGTAACGCTGCTCGAACTCGCGCCGCGCATCCTGCCGCTGGTGCGCCGCTAGCGTAGATGGTGGCCGGGGGGCGGACCAAAGACCCTGCGGGTTTGCCCCGCCCTCCCGTCTGTGCTATAGTGCACAATGTTCGCGACTCAGGTCATACACGCGCCGCTGTGCGCTGGAGCCCCCGCATGCTGAGCAATTATCTGTTCATCGGCGTCTTCTTTATCGCGGCGATCGTCTTCCCGCTCGTACCCTTGATAGCTGCACACTTTCTCAGCCCCAAGCGCCCCACCGAGACCAAGCTCGACACGTACGAGTGTGGTCTCGAGGTGATCGGCGATTTGCGCGTGCAGTTCAAGGTGCAATACTACATGTATGCGCTGGCATTTGTGATTTTTGATGTCGAGATCGTCTTTCTCTATCCGTGGGCGGTGGCCTTCAACGAGGTTGGCGTGTTTGCCTTTGCGGCGATCGCGGTCTTCCTGTCGGTGCTGGTGTTTGGCCTGATCTACGAATGGAAAAAAGGCGCGCTGGAGTGGGTGTAATGGCAAACGATCAACTGGATGCGGAAAAAGGCGGCGTTTTTATGACGACCGTCAACCGCTTTTATAACTGGGGGCGGCGTTCGTCGATCTGGCCGATGTCGTTTGGGCTGGCGTGCTGCGCGATCGAGATGATGGCCGTCGGCCTGGCGCGCTACGATCTGGCGCGCTTTGGCGCCGAGATGTTTCGTGCATCGCCACGCCAGGCCGATCTGATGATCGTGTCTGGCACGGTGACGAAGAAGATGGCACCGCAGGTGGTGCGGCTCTACAACCAGATGCCCGAGCCGCGTTATGTAATCTCGATGGGCGCGTGCGCCACCTCGGGCGGGCCGTTCCGCGATGGCTACAACGTGTTGCGCGGGATCGACCTGCTGATCCCGGTCGATGTGTATGTGCCGGGTTGCCCGCCGCGCCCTGAGGCGTTGCTGCACGCGCTGATGACGCTGCAAGCGCAGATCGATGCGCAGAAGATCGGCAGTGCGCGCTGGTACGGCACCGCACCCGCGCACGATTTCCCGGTGCCGACGTTTGGCGCGCACGGGCTCGAAGTCGATGGCCAACTCGTCGATCCGGTCGGCGGGTTGCCGCTGCTGACGCCGTTTACACCACCGCTGCACGGTGAGGTGCGCTCGGGGTTGCTCGAGCACGCCGACCAGCCGCGCGCCTTTCCGATTATGGATGATGTGGCCGACCGCGCGTAGGCCAACGGTATCATATGCTTTGCACAATGCTGTGCCACGCCGCCAAGCGCATTGTGCAAGAGGAATTTTTACGATGACAACCACCAATTTTGACATTGATACTATTCGTTCGGCGATCTCGCGGGCGCTGGCGTTGCCGGCCGCCGCGCCCAGCGCACCCGCGCCGGGGTTTGCCGCACCGCTACGCGATCTGCTGGTCGAGCCCGATCACCTGGTGGCGGCGGCACGCTACGTGCGCGACGAACTAGGGTATGAGATGCTCTCGAACATCACGGCGGTCGATTACATCGCCAGCGAGACGATCGAGCTGGTGTATCACTTCTTCCGCGTATCGGGTGGGCCACCGCTGGTGCTCAAGGCACGCACACGGCGGGCAGATCCGGCCGTGCCATCGTTGACCGCGCTCTGGCCGGCCGCCGAGTTGCAAGAGCGCGAAGCGTACGATTTGTTTGGGGTGCGCTTCAGTGGCCACCGCGATTTACGCCGGATCTATATGTGGGAAGAGTTTGAAGGTTTCCCGATGCGCAAAGATTTTCCACGCCAGGGAGACAAGTATTTCGCCGAAGGCGACGAAGAATAAGAGGCCGCGATGCTCACCACCGATGAGCTCCAGATCAATATTGGCCCGCAGCACCCCTCGACGCACGGCGTCTTTCGGCTCGAAGTGACGGTCGATGGCGAGACGGTCGTCGATCTCAAGCCGGTGTTTGGCTACCTGCACCGCAATCACGAGCAACTGGCCGAGGCGTCGACGTATATTCAATCGATGCCGTACACCGACCGGCTCGATTACTTCAACTCGATGACCAGCAATTATGGTCTGGCGCTGGCCGTCGAGAAGCTGGCCGGGATCGAAGTGCCGCAGCGGGCAAATTATATCCGCGCGCTGATGTCGGAGTTGACGCGCATCCTCAATCACGCCACCGCCATCGGCTTTATGCTCAACGATATGGGTGCCTGGCAGACGCCGCTGGCGTTTGGTATGCGTGAGCGCGAGAAGATCCTCGACCTGTTCGAGATGACGACCGGCGCGCGCATGATGTGCAACTACTTTCGTTTTGGCGGGGTGTGGCGCGATCTGCCGCCCGAGTTCATGCCGCAGTTGAACGGATTGATGGTCGCGCTGCCGACGTTCTTTGACGAGTTCGAGCGGCTGCTGCGCGATAACGAAATTTTGCTGGCGCGCTCGGTCGATATCGGCATTTTGCCAAAGTCTGTCGCGGTCTCCTACGGTGTGACCGGGCCGCTGCTGCGCGCCTCGGGGATCGCGTATGATGTGCGCAAGGCCGAGCCGTACGGCGTGTATGGCGAACTCGATTTTGATGTGCCGATCGGTCAGGTCGGCGATGTGTACGATCGGTTTCTCGTGCGAATCGAAGAGATGCGCCAGAGTTACCGGTTGCTCCAGCAAATTATCATGCGTCTGCCTGATACAACCGGCGGCCATATCAACCCGGCGATGGCCAATATCGGCAAGCAAAAGGCATTGCGGCCAGCGGCGGGCGATGCGTATGGCCGCGTCGAATCGCCCAAGGGCGAACTCGGTTTCTATCTGGTGAGCGA
>JAYUYF010000599.1:0-7957 GCA_043752605.1 Roseiflexaceae bacterium | reverse complement strand
TGTCACGCCGTTCGGCAAGCTGATTGGCGACGACCGCGCTCGTCGGCGCGATTGTGGGCACGCGCGTCGCGGCAGATAGGGGTGGCGCAACGGTCGGCTCTGGTATGCCGCCTTCGACTTCACACGCACTGAGAACCCCGAGCATCAGCATCAGGATAAAGAGCATTCGCCAGGTTGTGCCACGCGCCCGAATCACGGCAGGGAGTGTAGCGGGTTTTGGTGGGTTTGTAAAGCAGGCTATGCTATACTCACGAATACTGCACGCGATATTCCGGAGTGCAGCGCGGCGAAAGGCGATCGGGTGACAGAACCGGCCTTTATTCACACAAGTCGGCTGATCGTCGATCTCGAAGATCTCATGGCGTTGATCGGCCAGGCAGACCGACGCAGTGGTTATGATCCGATCGTGCGTCGTATCGCAGCGATGATGGAGGCACGCGGGCTGACGACCGAGGTGTTCACCAGCGCGGGTGCGCCGATCGTGATCGGCAGGCGCGCCGGGCGCTCGCCCTACACCCTGCTGCTCTACCACCATTATGATGTCGCTCCTGCGGGGCCGTGGCGGCACTGGCACCAGGATCCATACTTGCTTGCCGAACGCGATGGGGTGCTCTACGGTCGTGGTGTTTCGGAGGGCATTGGGCCACTCGTCACTCAGCTCAACGCGCTTGCGGCGCTGATCGAGATCGAACACGAACTGCCGTGCGAGATCGTGATGGTCGTCGAGGGTGAACAGTTGATCGGCAGCCCCGCGCTCGCCGGAATGCCACGGATCGCGGCCGATGCGGTTCTCGCGGTGGGTGGCGAGCTCGATGCACGTGGTGTACCATTTTGCTACGCTGCGAGCAAAGGTTTCGTGCAGGTGCTCCTTGAAGCGCGCGGAGCTCGCAGCCCGCTGCTGACAGGTATGGCGGCCAGCGTCGGCAACCCGCTGTGGCAGATAGTCTGGGCGCTGGGTGCGATCAAAAATGATCAGGAAGAGGTTCTGATCGACGACTTTTACGATAGCGTTACCGGGCCAACGCGTGAAGAGAGTCGGCTATTGCGCGCCGTGACCCTCGATGAGGCAGCGCGGCATCGTGCGCTGGGCACGACCGCATTTGTCGCCGGGCTCACCGGCATGGCGCTGATCCAGGCCGAAACGACACTGCCGACGTGTAATGTCAGCGCAATTACATTCGAACCCGAAGGAGACCTCGCGCGCATCCCGACACGCGCCAGCGCGCGCGTCGATTTTACACTTGTACCGGCGCAATCACCCGAGCTGGTCGTCTCGCAGACGCGCGCCCATCTGGCAACCCGCAGCCTGGGCGATGTACAGGTACTCGTACTACCCGGCGGGTATTCCGCAGCGGCTGGCCGAACCGACGACCCGTTTGTGCGCACGGTATGCGGTGCAATTTGCCAGATTGTAGGCGCTATGCCGACGCTGCTTCCCTGTGCACCGTTGCAACTCCCGCTCACGCTGCTGTGCAGCGAACCACAGCCACCGGTTGTCGTGATCGGCTTCGCGACGCTCGAGAGCGCGCCTTTTGGCGCAAACGAACACATTGCCCTTGGCGCGCTCGTACGCCACGGCCAGTTGCTGATCGAGTTGCTCTACTCGCTCGTACCACCAGCCGATGTGCCTACGTAAATACTACCAGCTGCGTTTGCTGAAAACCAGCGCATGGCGTACAATGCAGAAAGATGAACAAAAAATCAAAATTTGGTAAACTGCCGGTTCGTGCTACGAAAAGGTATGTGCGATGAGTATGATGGGTGAGCGTCTACGCGCACGACGGGTTGAGCGCGGCTATACGCTGGCGCAATCGGCGGCAGCAACGCATATTCTCGAGCGCTACCTTGCGGCGCTCGAAGATGGTGATCATCAGAATCTCCCCGGCGATGTCTATGCCCGTGGCTTCATCCGCAACTATGCTGTATTCTTGCAACTCCCAGCAGATGAGATCATCGAGCAATACCGCAGCGAGCGTGGTCAGTCCGAGCCGATCATCGTGCAACCTACCACGCGTCAGTCGCTCAAGCGCACTCGTTATGCACCTGGTATGCTGGGGGTTTTTTTCGCGGTTTTGAGCCTGGTCGGTCTCAGCTATCTGATGTTGACCATCACCAGCCGTCTGGCTGATACAACGGAACTGGTCGCCGAGGCACCGACGACCGCCGACGACCCGCTGCCCACACGCGCAGCAGTGGTCGTCGGCACCACCCCGGTACCCACCCGCCCGACGACGACGATCGCGCCCACCGCTCAGCCCACGCAGCAACCCACCGCTACTCTGAGCGTCGCTGGGGCCGCACCCGAACCGACAGCAATCCCAATACCCGCCGCGCCAATCATCTTCGAGGTGCGGATTGATCCGGGCAATCATCCCGGTTCGTGGCTCGATATTCAGGCCGATGGCGTCTCGTTGTACCGCAAGACGCTTGGGCCCGGCCAATCACTGCGCTACACTGCACAACGCGATGTCTCGGTGCGTGCGGGTAACGGCGCGGTCGTCAGTGTAGTCGTCAATGATCAGGTACGGCGGCTCGGCGAACGTGCAGGCGAGGTTGTCGTCTTCCGCTGGCCACTCGGTTCCTGAATCTGGTATGATAGCAGAATGCACGGCGGCGGCACGGTGACGTGCCGTCTTCCGTTGTGGACGTTGTCTCTGGTAATAACATACTAAAGGAGGTAGCTCGGATGGCTGCTGAAAATACATTTGATATTGTGTCTGAATTCGAGCGCCAGGAACTGGTGAATGCGGTGGATCAAACACGCCGCGATGTGACGAGCCGCTACGATTTGAAGGACACTGGCACCGAGATTACGCTCGGCGAGAAGGAACTGACGATCACGACCGATAGCGAGATGACGCTGACGGCTGTGCGCGATATTTTGGAGACGCGCACGCTGCGCCGCAATCTCTCGCTCAAAATTTACAAGTTTGATACGATTCAGGATATCGCCGGTGGCCGGGTGAAGCTGGTTGCGGCACTCCAACAGGGTCTCCCCGAAGATGCCGCCAAGAAGCTGCAAAAGATCATCCGTGAGGCGTTCCCCAAGGTACAGCCGCGTATCCAAGGTGATGCGTTGCGCGTCGGGAGCAAGAGCCGCGATGAATTGCAGGCGGTGATGGCGCACGTCAAATCGCAGGCCGATCAGTTTGCGGTGGCACTACAGTTTAATAACTTCCGATGAGCAAGTATCATATTATCACGCTCGGCTGCCCGAAGAATAGCGTCGATAGCGAGGGCATGGGTGGCATACTCGCCGCGCAGGGGCACGTGGCGGCCAGTAGCGCCGACGATGCTGATGTCGTGATCGTCAATACTTGTAGCTTTATCGCTGCTGCACGCGATGAGACGCTGGCGGTGCTGCGCGAGATGGGGGCGGCCAAACGCGCCGACCAGATGCTGGTGGCGGCGGGATGTATGGCCGAGAGCCACAGCGCGCTCGTCAGCGCGGTGCCGGGCGTCGATGCGGCGCTGAGCACGCGCGAATGGCCACGGATCGGTGAACTGGTGCGGGCGCGCAGCGGTGCCGCCCGCCCGGCGAAGCCCGGCCCGATGTTGATCCCGCTCGCGATGGCGCAACCCGTGCTGCAGAACCCCGGCGAGACATCAACCTACGCCGATCTGGCGGTGCCCGGCGCATATGCCGACTGGCGCACGACGCCGATTCGCCGCCACGTCAGCGGTCCATCGGCCTACCTCAAGATCTCGGATGGCTGCAATCTGCGCTGCTCATTCTGCACAATCCCCTCATTTAAGGGTGATATGCGCTCGAAGGCGGTCGGCGCGATCCTCGGCGAGGCGCAGGAACTAGCGACCGCGGGTGTGCGCGAAATCGTGCTGGTGGCACAACACCTGACCGATTTTGGGCGCGATATGAAGCTCGCGGGTGGTCTGGCGACGCTGCTCGACGAACTGTGCGGCGTGTTGCCAAACGATGTCTGGCTGCGGCTGATGTACGCGTACCCGCACGGCATCGATGAGCGGCTGATCGCCACCATGGCAAAAAACCCGCAAATTTGCCGCTACCTCGATATGCCGCTACAACACGCGCACCCGGATATGCTGCGCCGCATGCGCCGCCCGCCCGACACCGATCGCACGCTGCGGATCATCGGCGATCTGCGCGCAGCCATGCCCGATATGGCGATCCGATCGACCTTTATCGTGGGGTTCCCGGGCGAGACGCGCGCCGAATTTGAGGCGTTGCTCGCGTTTCTGGCCGCCGCCAAACTCGACCGTGTCGGCGTGTTTCGTTACTCACCCGAGCCCGGCACGCACGCCGCAACGCTCTCTGATCCGGTGCCCGCACGCGTGGCCGAGCGCCGCTACCACGAAGTGATGGAGCTACAACGCACGATCTCGGCCACGCGTATGCGCAGCTGGGTTGGGCGCGAGATCACGATGCTCGTCGAGGGGCGTGGTAATGCCGATGATGGACGGCCGCTGGTGGTAGGGCGCTCATTTCGAGATGCGCCCGAGGTCGATGGCCAGGTCTTTGGCTGGGGCGATGTCGCGGTCGGGGGCTTCGCGCGCGTGCAGGTCACCCGCGCGACGGAATACGATCTGTGGGGGACGATCAGCGGGTAAAGGGCGCGCGGGCGGTGGGTGTGTAGGGACGCAGCGCCGCGTCCCTACAGGTTATGCCGCGGCGCGCGCCTGCAGGCTCAGGTGGAGCCGGTCGAGCGTGGTGGGCTTGCGGCGTGCCAGGTAGTCGACCATATAATCGACGGCCGTATCGCTGTACTCGTCGAGCAGGCCATCGAGCACTTGCTGGACGACCATCGTCACAAACTCGTTCTCGCTGATCGCCGGGCTGTAGACATAGGCCAGCCCCTCGCGGTGGCGGTTGAGCACGCCCTTTTCAGAGAGCCGACTCATCGTCGTCATCACGGTGGTATAGGCAATATCGCGCGATTGCGAGAGCTTGCGATGGATCTTTTTGACCGTACTGCGCTCATCCAGCCAGACGATCTGCATAATATCGGTTTCGAGCGGACCGAGCACTTTGACCAGGCCATCTTTGGCAGGGCTGAAGCGAAAACGCATATTCAACGGCATACCTGGCGGCTCCTTTCGGCACAACCCGCATGTGGGTGTTACGTACTTGGAGTGTACTAGCGCGCCACGCAGACAACAAGCCGCGTGGATGACAGGCGGGTTGACACAAGATTACAAGAAGATTACACGGCACGTTCGTACGATCGGAGATCGAGCGATGACAGGTTCCCCCGATGCGCGCGCGCTAATCCAGCAGGCGATGCGCCAGGCCTTCCCGGCGCACGATCCGCGCGTGGCGCGCTTTTACCAGATGCAGGAGTACCACCTGGGCTGGCGTGACGCCACACTGGAGCCGGCCGCGCTTGATCCGGGCAAGCTGGTGCGGCCACGGCTGGCGCTGCTGGCCTGCCAGGCGGCGGGGGGCGATCCGGCGCGCGCACTGCCGCTGGCGGCGGCGATCCAGCTCATCCACGACTTCTCGCTGATCCACGATGATATCGAGGACAACAGCGATACGCGCCGCGGCCGCCGGACGCTGTGGAACATCTGGGGACTGGCGCAGGGGATCAACGCCGGCGATGGGATGTTTGTGCTGGCACACCTCGCGCTGCAGCAACTCGCCGACGCGGGCGTGGATCTGGCAACCACGCTCGATGTCATGCGCCGCTTTGACCAGACGATCCTGACGATCTGCGAGGGGCAATTTCTCGATATCGGCTTTGAGGGGCTGCTGGATATTGGTGAAGACGATTACCTGGCGATGATTGAGCGCAAGACGGCGGTGTTGCTCGCCGCCGCTGCTGGCCTTGGCGCGCTCGTGGGCGGGGGCGACGCCGCGAGCGTGGCCGCGTTCGACGCGTTTGGCCGCAACCTCGGGCTCGCGTTTCAGATCGAAGACGACATTCTCGGCATCTGGGGTGATCCGGCGCTCACGGGCAAGCCGTTTGCGGCCGATCTGGCGCGCCGCAAACTCAGCCTGCCTGTAATTCGCGCGCTGCGTGTGAGCCATCAGCACGCCGATCTGGCCACATTGTACGGGCACGGCGAACTCGACGAGACGCAGGTGCGTGCGGCGCTGGCGATCATCGATGCGACAGACGCGCGCGCGTTTACAGCCGCACGCGCGGGCGCACACCACCACGCAGCGTTTGCAGCGCTCGACAACGTGCAGGGTGACGCCGCCGCAATCGCCCGTTTGCGTGGCGTCGCGCAGGCGCTGGTGGGCCGGGCGCTTTGACGCCGCCCCGCGAACGTGTACAATGGAAGAAATCTTTGCGCGACTACGGTTGGAGGCAATCGGCAATGCCGACTTACGTGTACAAATGCGATCTGTGTGGTAATCAGTTTGAAAAGATCCAATCATTTAAAGATGATGCACTCAAGATCTGCCCGTGCGGCCGCGAAGGTGGTGTGCGGCGGGTGATACAACCGGTGGGAATCGTCTTCAAAGGGAGCGGCTGGTATATCAACGATAGCCGCAAGAGCGAGAGTGTGACCAGCGAGACGCCCGCGAAGACCGAGACAACGACCAAGAATGAGGAATCGAAGAGCGAAAGCACCTCAGGCGATACGCCAGCAAAGACCGAGACGCCAGCGGCCCCACCCGCTGCATCGGATGCGCCAGCGAGCACCCCGAGCACAACACCGAGCACCAGTGCGACACCATCAACCACAACCTGAGCGCGCGGCAGTGACCTGGCTGCCCATGCGCGCGTGTCGTCGGGGGTAGGCAGGGGCGGGGTTACAATCCGCCCCTGCCCTGCCTACCCCGCCTCCGTCGTGTTTGTCGAGCTATCAGACGAGAGGGCAATGATGACGATCACCCATCCACTGCGCGCACTGCGCGATGATATCCGGGCAATTACTCGCAACGACCCGGCCGCCCGCGCCTCCGAAATTATCCTCTATCCCAGCCTGCACGCAATCGTGCTGCACCGGCTTGCACACGCGCTCTGGATGCGCAGTATGCCATTTGTACCGCGCCTCATTTCGCAAATCGCACGCTTTTTGACCGGCATCGAGATCCACCCGGGTGCGACGATCGGGCGTGGTTTCTTTATCGATCACGGCATGGGTGTGGTGATCGGTGAGACGGCCGAGGTGGGTGATAACGTGATGTTGTACCACGGTGTGACGCTCGGCGGCACGGGCAAGCAGCGCGGCAAGCGCCACCCGACGATCGAAGACGATGTCATCATTGGCGTCGGTGCCAGCGTGCTGGGCGCGATCACGGTGGGCAAAGGCGGGCGCGTGGGTGGAGGCGCGGTGGTACTCAAGGACATGGCACCGTATTCGACGGCCGTTGGCGTGCCGGGGCGGATCGTCGCGACGCGCGACCCGAAGACGGGTGAGACGCGCCGGGTGGTGGATCTGCCAGACCCCGAGGCCGAGATCCTGCGCGAGTTGCGCGACCGCGTGCGCGAACTCGAGACCCGGCTGGTACAGGTCGAAGACCAGACCAACATGCACCACGAGGCGCACGCGGTGGCCGAAGCGACGACCTCGTGGGCGGCGCTCGATGATCACACGCGCAATCAATTTACCCTGGGGGACGGTATATGAGTATCCAGATCTATAATTCGCTCACGCGCCGCAAGGAGCCGCTCGAAACGCTCGAACCCGGCATTGTGAAGCTGTATGTCTGCGGTGTGACGGTCTATGATAAGGCACACATCGGCCATGCGATGTCGGCAATTGTGTTTGACATCGTACGGCGCTACCTGGAGTATCGCGGCTACCGCGTGCGCCATATCGTCAACTTTACCGATGTCGATGATAAGATCATCACCCGCGCAAATGCGCTCGGGCGTGATCCGCGCGAATTAGCCGCGAGCTATGCCAGCGAATTTCTCGCCGATCTGGCGGCACTCGGAGTCTTGTCGGCCACATTTTATCCACGCGTGACCGAGTCGATCGATGCGATTATCACATTTATTGGCGATCTCATTTTCCGCAGCGC
>JAYUYF010000598.1:0-7988 GCA_043752605.1 Roseiflexaceae bacterium | reverse complement strand
GCCGCTGTCGTGCTGCGGACGGTCGGCTGGCGGCTCGCACCCACGCCACAGGCGATCGTCACCGCAGTACTGTTTGGCAGCGCAATGATCGCGGCACTCGTGCTCGCCCGTGCCGACCTGCCGACGCTGCGGATCGGAGGCACGACGGTGCTCACAACCCTCGGCGGTGATCAGCCCGCTGGCTCGCAGCCATGAACCACAGCTCGTGAGCGCTCGCCCGCCGACACGAATCGCGCTCTTGCTGCTCACACTGATCACCGGCCTCGCGGTCGGCTATGCCGTACGCGATCTTACGACGCAGACGATTGCCACCCCGCAGCAAGCTGCGCCGCTCCCCACGCTACCGGCGCGCCCGACGCGCACGATTGCCACCCCGCAGCAAGCTGCACCACTACCCACGCTACCAGCGGAAGCGGGGTTCATCGGATACACGGTGCGCGCCGGGGACACGTTGGCAGGAATCGCAGCGACGACGGGTGGCGACGCCGCGCAGATCAGGCGGAATAATCGGCTGACGGGCGAGCCAGCCGCCGAGCGTGCGCTGATCATCGCACGTGGAAGCGCTGCGCCACCGGTTGCCAGCGAAACGCTGCTCGTAACACGTGGCTCACGCGCACAGCCGCTGCTCGCGCTGACACTCGATGCCGGAGCCAATGCCGAACTGGTGCCAGCTATGCTCGCAACACTGCGCGCACGCGGCGTGCGAATCACATTCTTTGTGACGGGGGCGTTTGCGCGTGACAACCCCGCGCTGATCGGCGAGATGCGCGCCGATGACCACGAGATTGAAAACCATTCGATGAGCCATCCCGACTTTCGGCGGCTTTCGGATGCCGGTATCGCGGACGAATTAGCATCAACCGATGCGGCGATCGGAGCGCGCACGATCTATTTTCGCCCACCATACGGAGCCACCGACCAGCGTGTGCTGGAGCAGACGATCGCACGGGGCTATTTGCCGATCTACTGGACGCTCGACAGTCTCGATTCGGTTGGCGAGCCAAAGAGCGCTGATTTTATCTTCAACCGCGTGACAAAGAACCTGACCGACGCCGACCTGCGCGGCGCGATCATCCTCGCGCATTGTAGCAGCACAGGTACGGCCGAGGCCTTACCGCTCATCCTCGATGATTTCGCACAGCGCGGCTTTGTCGTCACCACGCTTACTGCGGTGCTCAACGTCCCCTAGCATCGCCCGTGGCCAGCGCCCACTGCGCGCGCAATACCGCGAGATCGAGCGGAGCCGCAGCATCAGCCATATGCGATAGGCGCAATGCGAGTTCGGCCCAGCGTGTATCCTGTGCCAGGTCACGCATTGTGGTATAGGCTACCTCGTCGATCGCGGCAAGCCAGCCGAGACACGCGGCAAAATCAGGGTAACCTTCGGCACCCGTGGCAGCACAGAGCGACTGGAGCCGCCCGGCCAGCCGCGCCACCAGATCGGGTGGTGGTGCGTGATGGATCACATGCTCCGCGATGGAAACGAGCAATCGTGCACGCGCGAACTGGCCCGGACCGCCCGAGCCGCCGCGCCAGGCAGTATAGGCCGGACTCCACAACTGCGGATGCAACACAAACGCTGCCGCACTGGTACCGGCCTCGTCGCCCAGCCGCTCGACGACCTGCGCGGCCCCGCGGGCGAGCGTATCCGGCGTGGAATCACCACGCGGCGGCAGCAATAGGTGCCAGTAATCTTCGCCGCCGCGTACTTCGATATGCCAGAATTGCTCGATCACCGCCAGTGCAATCACCTCGTATTGCCGTAAATCACGCCAGATCGTCGCATCGATCGCGCGCTCGCCGAGCAACCCGCGCAGCTGACGATCAATGTACCGATCGACCAGCCGCCCACCACGCTCGCGCATCATTCCTGTTTGTCCACGCACAACTACTCCGTTCCCTTCATCTACGGAGCACTATAACAGCGCGTTGTGACAGGTTGTGTCACAAATTGGCACGTTCTTGCCACGCACTGCTTCCAAACAGTGACTGTTGATAATTGCGGTAGAGTCGGCCCCAGGCTGTATGCGCGAGCCAGTCTGCCAATTCCAGCGGCGCGCCGCTCCGTAGCACTGCATGAGAGCGTGTGGTGCCTGAAACCTGCACGCGATCGGATACGCAATTAAGGTCGGTGGTGACAAACAGCTCATTTGATATAACTGGCTGCCCACCAGCCGTGGATTGCACAGTCGTCGCATCGACAAACACCAGGTCAAACGCAACACGCGGTGGCGGTGCAGCAGCGGCGGTGAGCAGCAATGTGACCGTGTGGCGAGCACCTGGTGTGACCAGCGTGCTACCGCGCCGTGCCGCAAGCCGCGCCAGCCCGTGCGGATCATTGCGCACGTGGTGGATGCACGTCCACGCGAGCGTGGTGCAGCCCTGTTGCGTCGCAGCGACGAGCGCACCATCAAGCAACCAGGGTGTTGTGCTGCGCCAGGGCGCGCGATCACTGATCGTCACGAGATGTACTGAATACAGAGCGATCCCGGCAAACAGTGCGGCAATTTGCTGTACAGCAGCCTCTGAGCGCAGTGAATAGACACGCATGGCGAGCACCAACAATCGTCAAATGTGCGAATACATGTTCGAATCACTGCTTGACTCGGAACGCCTGTTCTGATATACTGGCGTTGTCCGGATGTAGAACAGACGTTTGAGTAAGTGAAGAGCAAGCGCCCCGGACGTTGTACAGGCCGTGTTGCGCAAAGAGGTACGATTATGGCAGTTCAAAGCAGAGAACTTCGGAACCCACAACGCACACCACTGGCGCCGACGCGGCCGTATGTGGCACTGCCACAATTTTCGATGCGCAATGTTGGCTATCTGGTCACCGCCGCGCTGCTCCTGCTGGCAATCTACGCCATCATGAACAACGTTGTTGGTTATGCTCAGACCCGCATCGATGATCTACGCTATGGTACGCCGCGCACCACTCAGGTAGATATCGCTGTTGGCCACAACGACGCGACGACCCCCAGCCACTTTATCGCGATGAACCTGAACCGGCAGGTGACGGTACTCCAGATCCCGGGCGGCGATGCAAACAATACACGTGTGATCACCGGGCCGTATCTGGTGGGTGCTGGCGAAGACAAAACACCTGTGCAGCTGCAATTTAGCGATGTAAACGGCGACAGTCTGCTCGATATGATTATCAACGTCAAGAACGAGGCGATTATCTTTATCAACCGTGATGGTCAGTTTCAGGCACCACGCGCGGGTGAGCAACTACAGCTCCCGTAATGTACCCGTAGGGACGCAGCGTGCTGCGTCCCTACGGAGATCCATCCGGGTTGGCTACGGGGCACTGCCAGAGTACTGGGCGATCAAGCGTGTGGCTTCGGCCGCTACCGGTGATTCGGCAGGGACGAGTTCGATCACACGCCGCCAGTCGGCGATTGCCTGCTCAGTTTGGGCAGGCACCTTGCTTACCCGGCAGATGCCAAGGTAGAACATCACGGTCGGATTATCGAGCACTTGATCCTTGACGGCGTTCAGCTGATTGAGCCCATCGTCGACATACTTCTGGTCGCCACTCCCCGCGCCATAAAAGCACGATGATGCGCCGAGATCGGCCTGAACGCTCAGGTCATCCGGTTTGAGCCGTAAGTATGTACGATACGCCTCGATCGCCTCAAGCCAGCGCGGCAGCCGCTGCTGATACAGCACACTGTCCGGGGCCTGTTCGCGCACGATCTGCGCGCTGTCATAGAGCAAGTTGCCATACGTACGCCAGACGGCCGGATCATCTGGTGCCTGCTCGGTCGCGGCGCGCGCCTCAAGGATCAATGGCTCGAAGCTATCGAGCGGCGAGATCGTTGGCGTTGCAAGAACCTGGCCCGGTGCGCCAGTACTCGTAAGCGCGATCGCCCCAAATGCGGCCGGGAAGACCACCGCCGCGACGAGCGCCGCGCCCACCAGTGCTGGCCCCACGCGTGATGGCCGCGCCCGCTTTATCGGCAGCTCGGCGAAGCCACGCGGGCGCTCGGTGCCACGCGCAGGTGGCAATGGCGCGTAATCATAGATCGCAACAGGTTCAATTGGCTTCGTATCCTCATCGCTCGCCACTGGCGCGGGTAGCACAAATGGCGTGCCGTCGGCGCGCGCAGCGTCGTATGCCGCGCGCTGTTCGGCGTCACAAAGTACGGCAAACGCGGTATCAACCTGCTGGCGTTGCTGAAGCGCGAGTTGGCGCAATTCTTCAGAGAGCCATTGCGTGCCAGTAGTAAACGCGCCGCGCAGCCGCTGGTGAGCGGCTGCGATCGTTGCGGCGTCGGCGTCCTGCGCGACCTGGAGCCACGCGTACAGATTTGGAATTGGGTCGGGCGTCATCACGGGCGTGGCTCGCGCGGCCGCCCAAACAGCTGACCAAACAATGCCAGACCGCGTGGCAACTGGCGCGCACCGCTCAGGCGGGTTTCACCTTCGACGCGGCGGCGCACTGCTGCCAGCAAACCACCAATGACCGTGACCACAACACCAACCCACACCAGGATGACGCCCGGCTTGACGCTGACAACCACAACCGCCTTCGCCGGGTCGATCGGCAGGTTGAGGCCCGCCACCCGCACGACGACGCGGCGCTGCTCGGGGTTGAAGCCCGCGAGCGATGCAATGTGACCACCCGGCAGCGTCACCGGCATGTCGCGCAGCGCCGCCTCGGGATCGGTCTCATCGGCGAGCCACAGGATCGCAGGTTTGATCTCGGTTGTCTGGCCTTCGTAGGTCACGCTCAGGCTCGCGCCGATCTTTGCTTCCTCCATCGCCTGGGTCATGTCTGGCACGTCGAAGCCATTGAAGACAATCTTATACGGCCCGACCTCCGTCGCCTGACCCACGGTCAGATCGGCGATGTTGCGATCAAACGGTGGCTGGTACTCCTGCGGGGCGACGTACAGATCCTGGAACAACTCACTGGAGATCGCAGGCGTCGCCATCGTGCCGCCCATCTTCTCGTTGAGATACAGCTGTGGTGCGAGCTGTGCCACCCGGCCATCGCGCGCCGCCGTCAACTCGAGTACACCCCGGCCCGCTGCATCCTGCCGCCAGCCGTTGAAGGTAAAGCTATAGCCGTAGGCGTTGACCGACTGACCCTGGGGCACCAGGATGCGCTGCTCGGGCGTTGCATACAACGTCGACGCGATCGCACCGATGATAAACACCACCAGCCCGAGGTGTGCCAGGTAACCGCCGATGCGCAACCAGCCGCCCTTCAGCGTACGAATAATCATCAGCAGATTGGTACCAAACGCGAAGACCCCCAGCCCGATGTAGGCCACCGCCAGCGGCGTGCGTGCGCCGAGCAACTGGCCAGCACAGGCCGCCAGTACTCCCGCCACCGCAGGCCAGCGCAACGCTTTGAGCAACTTGCGCACGTTAGTATCGTGCCAGCCGAGCAATGGCCCGACGATCATCAGCGCGATCGTGATCAGGCCGAGCGGCGGCACGGTGGTGCTGTAAAAATTGCCCACCAGACCAAAACGCCCGTCCTGAAACGGCGTGGCACCCGTGCCACCGTACGTCGTGCCATCATCAAGCTGGAATGCACCACCCAGTGTACTCTGCAGCCAGGCACCGAGGCCGGGGATCGCCGAGATGATCGGCATCGACGTACCAAGCGCGATTACGCCGCCGATCACCAGGATCGAGACGATCATCAGCACAACGAAGCTGTCGCGCGAGAGCAGTTTGGTCGAAAGTGGTTTGGCCGGCATATCGCGCCAGCGCCAGGCGAAGAACAGCAGCGATCCAAACGCGAGGATCGACAGATAGCTGATCATCACCGTCTTCAAGCCCTCCTCGACAAACGAGTGGACCGAGAACGACGATAGTACACCGCTGCGCGTCAGGAATGTGGCGTAGAACACGAGCACATAGGTCATCAACGCCAGCGCGATTGTGGTGCGGCGCAGGCCGCCACTCGCGCGTTGCACGAGCATCGCGTGGATCAATGCCAGCGCGGTAAACCACGGTACCAGCGCCGAGTTCTCGACGGGATCCCAGCCCCAGTAACCGCCCCAGTTGAGCGTCTCGTAGGCCCAGTAGCCGCCGAGCAAAAGCGCCAGCCCGAGGAACGCCCAGGCTGCCAGCGTCCACGGCAGCGCATCGCGCACCCAGCCGTCATAATCGCGGCGCCACAGGCCACCAAGCGCAAACGCAAATGGCACCGCCATCAGCGCAAACCCGACAAACAGGATTGGTGGGTGGATCAGCATCCACATGTTGTGCAGCGTCGCGTTCAGGCCCTTACCATCGGTCGGAAAGGTTGGGATACCATTTTCGAGGTGCGGCACAAACGGGTTGCGGATCAGCATAAAGATCAGCAGCGCGGCCTGGATCGACATGAAGATGCTGAGCACATACGGCTCGTTGTTGCGCGTGCGGCGCACCAGCACCTGCGCAGCCAGCACACCCCACAACGCCCAGATCACAAACGAACCCGGCTGCCCGGCCCACACCGCCGCGACGCGGAAGTGCGGCTCGAGTTCGGACGAACTGTAGTTATAGACGTAATCGATATCGTAGCGCTGCGCCACAAAGATATAGTTGAGGAACACCACCACCGCGACAACCGCGATGCCCGTCATCCGGGTGCTGATGCGCCCGACGCGCAACGCGCCGACGCGCCCAAATGGTACCAACGCGTAGCTTCCTACCGCGATCAGCGCCGCCATGATGGCAGCCAAGATCAGCGCCGTGCCAAATAGATACATACTCGCCTCTTAGCTACGCGTTGCCATCTCTTGATACTTCGACGGGCACTTAACAAGCAGATCGTCCGCCACAAATGCTCTGGTTTGCGCATCATAGTGGCCAATCGCCACAATACTGATCGCCTGCTCAAAATTGGCCGGTTTTGGTTTGTTGTACACGACATCGATCAGACGGCCAGTGTCGTCTTTCATTGCAAAGCGAAACTTGCCATCGGGATCGTACGCACCGTTGCTGCCCAGAAATCCGGCCAACTGGATACTGCGCCCGGTCGTCATCGCTTCATCAATTTTGGTCGTATACGGGCGAAAGGACTGTGTAAGGCTAAAATAGCCAAGCCCCAATGAGAGCGCGACGATCGCCGCGCCAATAATATGCAATGGTTTCACAGTGTGCTCCTCTCTTCGCGCTCGACAACCGGCGTGCGGCGCTCGACGACCGTCTGCGGTGTTTCGACCGCCTCTACAGGCGCATCGAGCTGGCGGCGCAACTCGCGTACGTGCTGCTCCATGCGCCACAAAAACGCGAAGACACCACCCCAGACAGCCAGTGCGGCGGCCAGCGCGACATAGATTGCATAGGCAGGATCAAGCAGGAAGTTCATATAATCCCCTTCGCTCGAGCGCACGTTCGCCAAGCCGTAGCAACTCGGCGCGCAGATGAAACAGCCATAGCGCGAGCCCGAGAAAGCCCAGATTCGCGGCCATGAAGGAATAGAATGTCAGTCGGTTGCTCAGCAAACCGGTGCCGGGTGCCTCGATATTGAGCAGCACAGTCTTGTCTTCGAGGTTGGCGCGTTCGACTGCCAGCGTAAACTCTTCGCCATTGAACCGTGGCCGGTCGGCGGGCTTGCCCGTAGCAAGTTCGAACGACGGCCGCAGCAATCCAAGATCAATATTGCCCGGCCCAAAGACCTGCACCGTAGCCACCGCCAGCGGCCCCTGCTGTTCGAGAGCGAGCAACTCGAGCCGATTATCGCCAAGGAGCCCAATTTTCGCGCCGTTCAGCGCCAGCTCGACCCCATCGCAGGTGCTGCCCTGGAGAAACGCACAATTGGGGTGCAGCGAGCTCTCAGCCACGCGTGGTGCGACAAACAGCAGAAACGGCATCGTGATCGCCGCAAACAGATTGTAGACCGCCGAAAGCCGCCGCTGGCGCTCAGTATCGTCGATCGCGCTGCGTAGCGCAAAGTAGGCACCATAGATCAACAGCAAAATAACGATCGTCGTCTCACGCGGATCCCAGTTCCAGAAGACCCCCCAAACTACCTGCGC
>JAYUYF010000597.1:0-8005 GCA_043752605.1 Roseiflexaceae bacterium | reverse complement strand
CGCAACTCTCGTGCGCCGAGTTGATCCGCGGTGGCGTGACGACGTTTGTCGATATGTACTTCTACGAAGAAGAGGTCGCGCGCGCGGCAGACGAAGCTGGCATGCGCGCGATCTGTGGCCAGACCGTGATGCGGCTGCCGACGCCGGATGCGCCTTCGTTTGAAGAGGGCCTGGCGCGCTCGCGGCGTTTCATCCAGCAGTGGGTGGGCCACGAGCGGATCATCCCCACTATCGCGCCCCACGCACCCTATACCTGTACGGACGAAATCTATCACGAGGCGACCGCATTGTGCCGCGAATTTGGTGTGCCGCTCGTGACGCATCTCTCTGAGACCGCGCGCGAGGTGACCGAGAGCCGCGCCGAGCGCAGCGGTACGCCGATCGATTATGCCGAGCGCGTGGGTGCATTTGATGTGCCGTGCATCGCGGCGCACTGCGTTCACGCCACCGAAGACGATATCCTGCGGCTGCGCGACCGTGGTGTGGGCGTGGCACCCTGCCCGTCATCAAATTTGAAGTTGGCCAGCGGCGTCGCACCCTACCGGCGTTTTATCGAGGCGGGTGTACGCACCGGGCTCGGCACAGATGGCCCGGCCAGCAACGACGACCAGGATATGTTTGCCGAAGTGCATCTGGCCGCGCTGTTGCCAAAGGGGGTGAGCGGCGACCCGACCGCAGTGCCCGCGCGTCAGGCGCTGGCGCTCGCCACCAGTTCGGGCGCGCGCGCGGTGCATCTCGAGAACCTGATCGGCACGGTGGAAGTGGGCAAATGTGCCGATCTGATCATCGTCGAGCTTGGCCGCGCGCATAGCACTCCGCGCTATCGTTACGCCGCCGATGCGGTGATCGCGCAGTTGGTATACGAGGCGCGCGCGGCCGATGTGCGCGACACGCTGGTGAACGGGCGCTTCCTGATGCGCGACCGCCAGTTGCTGACAATCGATGAACCCGATGTGCTGCGCCGCGCGCAGGTGATCGCCGATGCGGTCGATGCATTTCTTAGCGCACGTGAGGAGAACTTGCTTGATAAGATCCTGGCGATCGGCGGCGTGCGGCAGGACGAGCAATTTGAGATCCAGATCAAGGCGCGCATCGATGCCGCACAGGAGGCGGCGATCATCGGCACGATCGAGCACGGGCCGTTTGATGTTTCAAAAGTCAGCCTGCGTACCCAGTACGATACGTTCTTCCTCTGGAATGACCGTGAGAAGGGCCGCATTCGGCTGCGCGAGGATCATCGCCGTGATCAGGGCGCGCGCGTCGAGCCAAAATACACGATCACGCTGACGACACCCGCCCAGCGCGACGAGTATCTCTCGGCGGTGCTGTTTGGCCGCGCACGCTACACTGCGCCCGCCGATCGCACGTTGCGCTTTTACCGCGAATATTTTGCGCCCGATCAGGTCGTCGAGATCCACAAGGAGCGCCGCCGCTGGCGTATCTTGTACCAAAACCAGGATTTTGCGATCAACATCGATACGCTGGTTGGCCACGCGCACCCGGGCCCGTATCTCGAGATCAAGAGCCGCACCTGGGGCCGCCGCGATGCCGAAGAGAAGAGCGCGCTGATTACCGGGATGCTCCGGCTGTTTGGCGTCCCGCACGAAGCAATTATCAAACAGGAGTACGTCGAACTGTAGGGCCGAAGCATTTCCTGCGGCAGGTACGCCGCAGCAGAAATGCTTCGGCCACGAACCATGGGCGGTGGGATGATCGGCGGCGGGCGGGCGCGGCGGGCGGCGGCGGATCCCGTAGGGCCGAAGCATGCGCGGCGGGCGGGTCCCGTAGGGCCGAAGCATTTCCTCCGGCTGGCAAGCCGGCGGGAATGCTTCGGCCAGGGGCACGCAAAGCCGCGAAGACACAAAGGATATGATGCACCTACATCTGACCCTGATCGGCCTCACCGGCGGCATCGCCTGTGGCAAGAGTACGGTGCTGGCCACGCTCCATGATCTGGGCGCGCATGTGCTCGATGCCGACGCGGTGACCCACGCGCTGCAGCGACCCGAGGGTGCAGCGTATGCCCCGATCGTCGCGGCGTTTGGCCCCCAGGTGGTAGCGGCCGATGGTACGCTCGATCGGCGGGCGCTGGGCAGCATCGTGTTCAGCGATGCCGCGCGGCTGCGTGAGCTGGAGGCGATCGTCCATCCGCTGGTGCGCCGGGAGATCGCGGCGTGGCTGGAGCGCGTCGCCGCCGAGCATCCGGGGGCGGTCGCGGTGCTCGATGTGATCCGCCTGATCGAAGGTGGCTACGCCGCGCAGTGTGATGCGGTGTGGGTGGTGCGTTGCGCAGCCGAACAGCAACTCGCGCGGCTGATGCAGACCCGTGGCTTATCCGAGCCCGAGGCGCGGGCGCGGCTGGCGGCGCAACCGCCGCAGGAGAGTCGCATCGCGCATGCCACGCTGATCATCGATAACGACGGCGATCTGGACGATCTGCGCGCGCAGGTGCTGGCGGGGTGGCGGGGCGGGCATGGAGCGATCCCGTAGGGCCGAAGCATACGCTTCGGCCGCACAAATCCCCCGCCCCGCAATCATCCCCCGCCCAGCCGTATACCCGCGCCAATGCGCAGGGTTTTGTGCCGCAACGCCGATCAAGGCCGCACGGTCACGACCAACGAATCGGTGCCTACAAGGCCAACGGGGTCAGTTGCGGTGAGGGTCGCGGTGTAGGTTCCGGTCGCGGTGTACCGATGGGTTGGTGTCAACGTTCCTTCACTGCTGTTGCCGTCGCCAAAATCCCAGCGCAATGTCAGCGGCTCGTTGTTGCGATCCGACGCATGGCCAGCAAACGTGAGCGGCTCGCCCACCCGTACCTCTCCTGGTCCGCCAGCGATCACCTCAGGAAGTTGGGGCACATCACTCGACACAAGCGGCACGTCAATCGGAAATTCCAGCCGTTCTCCCGCTTTAACGCTGCCCTTCTGTCCAATTAGTCCTGCCACACCGTACATATCACCATACAACCCAAAGAAATCGTAAGCACCATCTCCAGTTGCAACCAGCTGCAGGGTATATTGTGTTCCTGATTGTGGCACAGGTATGGTGAGGAGCCAGTAGCCATTCTCACTAGGAAGATAGCTTGCGCCGAACATCTCAGAATACTCTTCGCCTGTAGTACCATCGACGCCGACGCGATACCCGGCTGCGTCCGTCAGCAGGGCTTTGATGGTGCCGCGCAGACTGATGGCGAACATTTTGTCCATTGTAAAGTCTGCGGGTATCGTCGCCGTAGGCCGCCGCGACACATCGGCGGTCGCTGTTGGTTGCGTTGTGGGGCGTGGCGGATTGGTGGGAATGATAGGGGTGCGTGTTGCCTGTGGCACGAGCGTGTTTGTTCGGGGACTATTGAACGTCGGCACTGGTGCAGCGCTTGGCGACTCATCGGTTCGAAGTGGTGCTGCGGGTGTTGCAGGCGGAGCACTACAACTTGCGAGCATGCCAATAAGTCCGATGGCGCTGATATGCGAACTCAGACGTTGTCCAAACATCACGCACCTCTATACATCAATTGCGTGAAGTATATAGCACTGCCATTACCCGGATCGGTGGGCACTACATCCCGCCTGTAGAGACGCAAAATTTTGCGTCTCTACAGGCCCCCTGGATCAATCGATCTTGCGCTCGGCGAAGTCTTTGCCGTCGAAGGAGATCAGGCGGCGTTTCTCCTCGATCGCGGTTTCGATGTGTACCGGCCGCGTCCAGATCCGGTGGATGTTGCGCAGCGTCTCGCGCGCATAATCGGGCTTGAGGTCGATCCCCTCGTGGCGGTGGCGCAGGTACAATTCGCCGCGATTGGCATAATTGCCATCTTCCACCACAATATAGGGCTGGCCAAAGTTGGTGAGCCGAAACAGCAGCTTCTCCTTGATCTGCTTGAACTCGCGGCTCGCCATCTCGTAAAAATCGGTGTCGCGGTTGTATTTAAAGGTGAAGAGCTTCTGCTGGATACAGAATTCGGGCGTGAGATACTCATCGATAAACGTGACATCATTATAAAACCTGCGGATCTCGAAGATCTTGCTCCGCCCCAGCCCGGCCTGTGTATCCCAGGCCAGCTTGGTGGCCATATCATCGCAGTCGTCGTATGCTTTGCCAAAGCGCCCCTTGTTGTAGCGTTCTTCGACATCGCGCAGCAGTTCGAGCCCGAGCTTGTACGGGTTGAGCCGCCCCGGATGTACCGCCACCACACCCGCGTGCAGGTTGGCAAAATCGATGATTTCGCTGGCCTTGACCGCCTTCTTGGTCATGATCTCCGAATGCCAGAAGCTGGCCCAGCCCTCGTTGGTGATCTTGGTCATACCCTGCGGCGCAAAATAGTACGCTTCGTCGCGCACGATCTCGAGCACCGTGCGTTGCCAGTGGTCGAGCGGCGCATAATTCATGAGAAACAGCAGAATATCCTTCTGCGGATTTTCGGGGAACTTGCGCTGAGCCGCGCGCTCGGCGTCCTGTCGGCCACGCTGCTCGGCGAGGAATTCGGGCGGGTTGATGTAGCCCTTCATATACTCGCGATCGACGCGCAACCCCTCGACCGGTTGCGGCTGCTCGTCGCCGGTGATCGATTGCGGCGTCTGCGCATCGTGGCGTTTGATATAGGGCGCGTGGTAGTCGATCAGGTTTTCGAGCGAGAGACAGACATCGACAAAGTCTTCGACGAGTTCGTAGCCGTGCCGATCCACCAGCCGCTGGATGCGCGCGGCGTGGTTGGCCATCTCGTCGAGCATCCGGCGATTGGTGTGCGCAAACCACATATTGTGCTTGAAGAAGTCGACGTGCGCCGCGACGTGCGCCATCACCATCTTTTGCGTCACCATCTCGTTGCCTTCGAGCAGGTAGGCATACGAGGGATTGGTGTTGATTACCATCTCGTAGATCGTGCTGCCCTGCCAGATGTGGCCCTTGAGCAACTGGTCGTACTCCATGCCAAAGCGCCAGTGCGGGTAGCGGATCGGGAAGCCACCGAGCGCCGCAACCTCGTAGAGTGATCGGTAATCGAGTACCTCATAGATAATCGGGTAGAAATCGAGACCGTAGCCGGTGGCATACCCTTCGATCTCGTTCCACGCCTCCGCGAGTTCGGTGGGCAAACGGGTATTCTTCATGCTCAGCGCCCCTTGCCCAGGAAATTGCGGATCGCGTCGTAGATATCGTCGCGGTCGCTGATCTCAGCAACCACCAGCGATTCGTTGGTTCCCAGATGTTCCTGTAAGTCGTGCGCAAAACGCCCCGAGCCGTACAGCGAACGCACCTGCCCGTAGCAAAACTGATTGACCTGTGGCAGCAAGGTCGTGCGCAGCAGATCGACACACTCGCGTGTATCACCGCCCCCCCAGTTGTCACCGTCCGAGAAGTGGAACGGATAGATGTTCCACTCGCTCGGCGGGTAGCGCTCCTCGATCATCGTGCGGCACAGCTTGTAGGCCGACGAAATCTTGGTGCCACCACCCTCGCGGATATGATAAAACACCTGCTGATCGACCTCTTTGGCGGCTGCGTCGTGGACGATATAGCGGATATCGAGCGCCTTGTACTGCGAGCGCAACCAGGTCTCGATCCAGAAGGCGGTCAGGCGCACCATCTCCTTCTGCTCGGTACCCATGCTCCCCGAGACATCCATCATATAGATGATCACCGCGCTCGATTCGGGTTGCAGCGTCTCCTTCCAGGAGCGGTAGCGCATATCCTGCTTGATCGGCACGATGATCGGGTCGGCCGGGTTGTATTCACCCGACGTGATCTGGCGTTTGAGCGCCTCGCGGTAGGTGCGCTTGAAATGACGCAGCGAATCGGGGCCAACCCGCCGCAGCCCACTGTAGCGGTCTTTCTTCGCGATGATATGCTTCTGGCCGCGCGGCTCGATGTTGGGCAGTTGCAGCTCCTCGCCCAGGATCGCGGCCAACTCTTCGAGCGTAACATCGACCTCGAGCGCGTGTTGCCCCGGCTCTTCGCCCGCCGCGCCACCCGCCTGTGGATCGCCATCGCCGCGGCCGATCGGCTGCCCGACCTCGCCATCGCCCTGGCCGACGCCGCCGCCCTGCTTCGCCCCGTAGCGGAACTGCGGCAGGTCGATCGACGGCATCGGGATCGAGACAAAGCGTTTGCCCTGGCGGCCGATGATTTCACCCTGCGACATGTATTTGCGCAGATTTTGTTTGATTTTGCCGCGCACGATCTGCCGGAAGCGGTTCAGATCGCGCTCGGTGCGTTGCATCGTCATGGGCTAATTCTTTATATCGCCGCGGGCGAAGATGCTGGCCACATAGTTGAGCACATCGGTCGCGCTCGCCTCGTTGTAGCCAAAATCGCGGATCAGGCGGCTCTTGACGACATCAATCTTCTCCTGCGTATCCTTATCGATGACGCGCGAGACGAGCGATGTGAGCTTGATGCTATCTTTCTGATCCTCAAACAGCTTGAGTTCAAGCGCCTTGTGCAGCCGCTCATTGGTCTTGTAATCAAAGGTCCTGCCTTCGACCGCCAGCGCGCCGATGTAGTTCATGATCTCGCGCCGGAAATCTTCCTTGCGGCTCTCGGGCACATCGATCTTCTCCTCGATCGAACGCATCAGCCGCTCGTCGGGCTCTTCGGCCTGGCCGGTAAACTTGTTGCGCACCCGCTCGCGCTGCGTGTAGGCCTTGATATTATCGATGTAGTTGCCGCACAGCCGCTTGATCGCCTCTTCATCCGCCGAGATCGCGCGCTGGACTTCGTTTTTGACGATCTCGGTGTACTCTTCCTTCACGACCGAGAGCAAATCGCGGTAACGCTTGCGATCCTCTTCGTTCGAGATCAGCGCGTGGTTTTTCAGCCCGCCTTCGAGCTCGTTGAGCACCATAAACGGGTTGATATAGCCATCGGCCTGGTAGTTTACCAGCGCATTCGAGATTTTATCTTGAATATAGCGCGCCGAGATGCCTTCCATGCCCTCGTTGCCAGTTTCCTTACGCAGTTCCTTCACATTATCCTCGGTGAAGCCGGGCAGCATGCGGCCGTTGTAGAGCTTGAGCTTCTGCAGTAGCGTCAGGTTTGGCTTCTTGGGATCCTCGAGCCGGGTGAGCACCGCCCACATAGCAGCCACCTCGAGTGTGTGCGGCGCAATGTGAACATTGACACGACGGCGGTTGAAATCGCGCTCGTAGATCCGGATCTCGTCCTTCAGACGCGTGATATACGGGATATCAATGCGAACGGTGCGATCCTTGAGCGCCTCCATGAATTCGTTGTTCTCGAGGCGGCGGTACTCGGGCGAGTTGGTGTGGCCGATGATGACCTCGTCGATATCGGTTTGCGCAAACTTCTTCGACTTGATTTTGTGCTCCTGCGACGCGCCGAGCAGGTCGTAGAGGAACGCCACATCGAGCTTGAGCATCTCGATAAACTCGATCATGCCACGGTTGGCGATGTTGAATTCGCCATCGAAGTTGAACGCACGCGGATCGCTATCGCTGCCGTAGATCGCAATCTTGCGGTAGTTGATATCGCCCGTCAGCTCGGTGCTATCCTGGTTCTTCTCGTCTTTTGGCTGGAAGGTGCCGATCCCGATCCGATCCTGCTCAGAGAACAGCAACCGCCGCACGCGCACATGGCGGATGACCTGCGACCAATCGCCGCCGTAGCGCAGCATCAGATCGCGGAAGTTATAGCGGCACGCCGGGCACAGATCGCCCGTGATGCGCACCTGGACGCCATCGGCATCACGGCCTTCGTTGAGCCCGTTCAAGAAATGTGGTCGCAGATCGATCGGGATGAGGGTGAGCGGTTCCTCGTGCATTGGGCACTTTTCCCAGTCGCCATCGCGCACGCGGTCAGCTTCGAAATCGGCATACTCGCCCATATACCAGTCAAAGGTATACAGCGCGCCCGCATCGGTGCGGCTATAGTGTTCGAGCCCGCGTTTGAGGCGGCGCACGATCGTCGATTTGCTCGATCCGACCGGGCCGTGGAGCAGCAGCACGCGCTTTTCGGTGCCATAGCCCTGCGCGGCGGCCTTGAAAAAATTGAC
>JAYUYF010000596.1:0-3245 GCA_043752605.1 Roseiflexaceae bacterium | reverse complement strand
GACCAGTTCGCGCGGTGCCACAAAGCTCAACCGTCGCTTGATGTCGGGCAGGATCCGCTCGAACAGTTCATCGCGCAGGTAGAACACCACCGCCAGATCGCGCCCGCGCGCCAGCTCGACGCTCGGTTCGGCGATCTGCTCGCCGAAGGTCGCGCTGAAACGCGGCACGTCGTAGCGCATCAGCAGCTCGACCATACGCCCCTGCAGGGCAACGAACGCGGCGCGCTCGGCGGCGGTGGGCTGGTACGCCACTTATAGTCCTCGTTCGCCGAGCAGATCGCGGACGCGGCGGGCAAAGATACTGTCGGGCGGCAGCGCCAGCGGCGCATCGGCGGCGAAGCGCTGCACAATCGTCGCGTCGTCGGTCGTCTCGCCACCCAGCGGCCCGAGCACGGCGTGCTTTCGCCCGGCCGGGAGGTCACTCACGAGCTTGCGGAATGCACTGATGAACGGGCTGCCATCGCCGCCGGCGTGCTGCAAGAAGCTGATCAGGACGCGCTGTTCGTCGCGCGTCAGCACCTGCAGCTGGTCGGCCAGCGTATCTGCGAGCGCGCAATCGAGCGCCAGCGGCCAGTCCATCCCGGCCAGCAGCACACCAGCGATCATATTGGTGTACAGCGCCACCACCTGTGCAGTGCCGAGTTGGCGGTAGACGCGCACGGCGCTGAAGATCCGCCAGAAGCTTGTGAGCGCGGCGAGCGCCGCTGCGGATTCGGCCACGAGAACCTGTTGTTGATTGCCGTGCGCGTCGGGGCGGAGCTCGACCGCGAGCATGCCCGTGATGCCGCGCTCGCCGACACCGGGGATTCCCTGGGCGTGTAATCGGCGCAGGGCGATGCCGGCGGCGATCGCTTGCTCGGCCGTGGCCTGGGCTGGCGCGGGTGGCAGCACATCAATAAAGTCGAAACGACGCTTGAGCGCCTCGCTGATCTGGTTGAGAAAGTGGCGGTCGAACGAATTGAGCGTGGCGATGATGCGAAAATCGGCGGGCATCTCGACATCCACGGTCTCGGCGGCGGTGGGTACACCGAGCAGCGCACGCTGGCCACCGCTCAGGGTGGTCAGCAGGCTGCCAAACGCGGCGTCGATCGGGGCGCGGGTGAACTCGTCGATCACCAGCCAGGTGCCGCGGTAGCGGCTGCCGCCTTCCACCACATCGCGGCGCACGGGAGCCTGTGGCTGTGATGGCAACCGCCGCCCTTCATCCGTGCCTTCGTAGTGGCGCAAAACGGCACGTGTGAGCGCACCATGCTGGATACTGTAGCTCAGGCCGCTCTGATCGGTGAGTTGTGGGCCGATACCACCGACGACATCGCGCACGCCCCAGTCTTCGGTAGCGGTGACGACCATCGGCAGGTAGCCGTGGCGCTCGATATCGCGCTGCATCACCGGCGGCTGGTCGAGCCGGGTGGTGAGGCTGGTGACGGTTCGGGCGGGCTCGCGCCAGAGCAGGGTGGGCAGCCGCTTTGCGAGCTCGGTCTTGCCCGTGCCGGGCGGGCCGCTGAGCACGATGTGCCGCCCGGCCATCAGCGAGCGGTAGATGCGGCGGACGACCAGCGCGTCGATCAGCAGCTCGTCGCCGAGCTCGCGGATCCGCGCGTCGAGGTTGGCGACGGGTGGGAGCGGCCCGCTGGCGTGCGGGATATCGGTCTGGAGCTGGCTATCGACCGATTGCAGAAGTATGGCGAGGAAATCGTTGTACGTACGCGTCGCGGGATCATCACCGGGCAACCGGTCGAGCGCGCCGGGCGCGGTCTGCCAGGTCTGATTTTCCATGTCGGTGGTGATAAATCCGGCGTCGGCGTACCAGATCATCAATTGCAGGCTCTCATCGCCGAGCGCAGGCGCAAAGCTGCCGAGGGGTTGCGGCGTGGTTGCCTCGCGGAGCAACAGAATCGTGGCGAGCGCCGGTAGCTCGTATTGCTCATCGGTCTCGGCGTCGTGCTGGGCCACGGGTAGCAGGAGCGCCAGCACCGCGAGCCGACGCACCGCGCGTTCGTCGCCGTCGAGGTAGGCTGGGCGCGTGTAGCTTGCACCACCGGGCGTCGTATCCAGTAATCGTAGCTGGCGTAGGTCTTGTACCAACACCAGTGGGTCGAGCACCGCGCCAGCGATTATTTCCGTTGCGGCGGCGAGCACCGCTTCGGCAGCAAATGGGTCGGACGACAGGCTGCGTGCGAGAGCCAGATAGCCATCAAGGTGATCGAGCGATTGTGGCAGTCGCTCGAAGCTGGCTGCGCCCGGATCGGCGACCTCGACGAGATCGAGGATCTGCTGGTAGTCGTCGCTGCTTATCGCGACCACCGTGTGCATGTTGCGCAATCGGTTGTAGAGCCCCGCGTCGCGGTATTGCGCCAGCTGCTCGCGGATGACCACTGGCTCATCGAGGGTATCATCCCAGCTGACGCTGATTTGCCGCGGGTATGCGCCACCAAACAGGGTGCTGGCGCGCTCGTCAGGTTCGCCCGCGCGGTAGGCGCGCGTGACGATACCCACGCCGCCGATGCGCGCACCACGCAGATAGATGACCACCCGATCGCCGGGCTGGATGCGCAGAAAGCGCTGTACGCTCTGGTTATCGGGCCGATCAACGTAGCCGATCGCCGCGACGCCGTTGCGCCGTGCCTCAGGCCAGTGCTCGGGTGGCATATGGATGCGCCAGTAGCCGATGTGCTCGACGGTGGGTTCGCTGTCGTCACTTTCAGGTACGCCCGCGTGATCGGCCAGCACCCAGGTGTTGCCCCCAAGATTGCGAAAGCGCTGGTCGCGGAGCAACGCGGTGGCGAGCGACAACTGCGGCGTGCGACTCTGGCTTGTAAAGGTTGCGCGCGCCAAAATTTCTTCGAGCCGCAGCGGCCCGCCACCTGCCGCGCTCAGTACCTGGTAGGCGGCGTCGGCGATCGAGACCGATCCGCGCGGGCGGCGCACGCTGGTGTTGTTTGTGCCGGTCGGTGTCGCACTGCGCGCCGCAGCGATAATGGTATCAAATTCAGCAGCGGGTATCTGGCGAATGCTGACGCCTCGGAATGCAACTGCCAGACCGCCGGTCAACCACGGGAGATCTTGTTGCAGGTGCGCAGCATTACCCTTGAGATCGAGCGGGTACCGGAATTCGTGCTGGTCGAGCTGAAGCACCCAGTGCGCCTCACCATCCTCGGTTGCTGCGAGCGCAGTCGCGACGCGTGCCCAGGCAGTGAAAGCATACTCGGGGCCGGGGCGATAAATTACCAGATAGACCGGCGTTC
>JAYUYF010000595.1:0-3246 GCA_043752605.1 Roseiflexaceae bacterium | reverse complement strand
AGCATGCTGCGTCCGTACCGATACCACGCCCGCCCCGCCCTTGCGTGTATGGTATAATCTGCGAACTACTCGCCCCGCCGAAGGACGCCGATGCTCGCCATGCGCAGCCAGCCACCACTCGACCCATCCGCACGCCCGTTTCTGAAGTGGGCAGGTGGCAAAGGGCAACTCCTCGCCGCGCTTGATCAGCGACTGCCGCGCCAGTTTCGCCGCTATCACGAGCCGTTTCTCGGCGGTGGTGCGCTGTTCTTTCATCTGCATGCACGCGCGCGGCTAGGCTATGGTGCGGCGCTGACCGATTTCAACCCCGAGCTGATCCTGTGCTACACGACGGTACGCGATCAGGTCGAGGAGCTGATCGAAGTACTCTGGCGGCATCATTTTCGGCGGCTTGACCCTGAGTATTTTCGCGAAATTCGCAAATGGGATCGGCAGCCTGATTTCGCCCAGCGTCCGGCGGTCGAACGTGCGGCACGCGCAATCTTTCTCAATAAGACCTGCTACAACGGTCTGTATCGGCTCAATCAGAAGAGCCAGTTCAACGCGCCGTTTGGCTACTACAAAAACCCGCTCGTGTGCGATCCGGCCAACCTGCGCGCGGCATCGGCGGCGCTGCGCGAGACCGAACTGCGTGTTGGCGATTTTGGCGCGGTGCTGGCACACGCCGAACCAGGTGATCTGGTCTACTTCGACCCGCCGTATGTGCCCGTCAGCGCCACCGCCTCGTTTACGCACTATACCGGGCAGACCTTTGGCAGCGAGGAACAACGGCGGCTGGCCGAAATTGTACAGACGCTGGCGGCGCGCGGCACGCACGTGATGCTCAGCAACTCGGCCACGCCGCTCGCACGCGAATTGTACGCCACGCATATGCCCAACACCTCGGTGGTGCTGGCGAGCCGCAAGATTAATTGTGATGGACGCAAGCGCGGCGAGGTCGAAGAACTGATCGTCTGTTCGTACCCCGCAGAGACATAATCTGTGGCGCGGAGGGATCATGACCAACGCTGAGAGCCCGATCGCCGCGTTGCTGGCCCAGGGCGATGGCCAGGGGCTGGCGTTGCTGCGTGGCAACGTGCGCGCGGATGCGCTGGCCGAAACGCTCGCAGCGCTCGCCAATGCGCAGGGCGGTACCGTGCTACTTGGCGTAGGGCGCGGCGGCAAACCCGAGGGCGTTGCCGATGCCGATCTCGCCCGCGCGCTGGTGCTCGACGCGGCGCTGCTGTGTACCCCGCCACTGCTCCTGCCACTGCCCACTGCCGTCCAACTCGCCGATACCACGTTGTTGCTCGCGGAAGTACCCAGCGGGTTGCCGCATGTGTTTGCGGTGCGCGGCCGCTACCTGCGCCGCGAGGGTGCGGCCGATGCGCCGCTGGCTCCTGAGGCGCTGCGCGCCTTGCTGCTGGCGCGCGGCCAGGGCGGCTGGGATCGGCAATTGCCCACCGGTGCCACGATCGAGGATCTTGACCCGGCGCGGATCGCGAGCTATGCGCGCCGCATCGGCCCGGCGGCCGAGAGCGATGTGCAGGGCTTTCTGGTGCGGCGCGGTTGTCTGGTGCGCGAGGCCGATGGCCTGCGGCCGACTAACGCCGGGCTGCTGCTGTTTGCCGCCGATATCGAGCGCTGGTTTCCCCAGGTCGAGCTCACACTTGTGCGCTACCGTGGCCGCGCGATGAGCGATGAATTCCTACGCGAGGATCTGCGCGAGACGCTGCCCGAGGCGCTGCGCCGCGCCGAGCTGTGGGTGAATGAGCACATGCGACGGGGCAGCCGCATGCGCGGTCTGGAGCGCGACGACTGGACGCAGTTCCCGCCTGCGGCCGTGCGTGAAGTGCTGGTCAATGCCGTCGCCCACCGCGATTACACTGTGCGCGGCGAGGGTATTCGTGTCGTGATGTTTGCCGACCGGCTGGAGTGTTATTCGCCCGGGCGGCTGGCGGGCCACGTCACGCTCAGCAATATTGTCGAAGAGCGCTTCTCGCGCAATGAAACCCTGGTGCAGGTGCTGGCCGATCTCGGCTTGATCGAGCGCCTCGGGTACGGGATCGACCGCGTGTTGCGCCAGATGGCCGATGCCGGGCTCCCCGCGCCGAGCTTCCGCGAGACCGCAGGTGGCTTCCTCGTCACACTCCCCGGGCACACCGGCGATGACCGCACCGATGTGGCTGGCACCGACACCACCGAATGGCGGCGCATGGGGCTCAACGAGCGCCAGATCGCCGCGATGCAACTGGCGAGCGTGGGGCGCGTGGGCAACAGCGATTTGCAGGCGAAGTACCCTGAGGTCTCGCCCGAGACGCTGCGCCGTGACCTGGCCGATCTGGTGGAGCGCGGCCTGCTGCTGCGGGTGGGCGAGAAGCGTGGTGCGTATTATATCGTGAAGTAGCCGCGTAGCACGCTGCGAGCTTGTAGGCATCGTCTTACAGACGGCGTGCTGTACTTCAGGACAACGAACGCGAAGGAGGCCTGATGACTACGGTTGATTTGAGCAAACGTGTGCAGTTCACTGTTGATCAGGAAGGGAATGTGACGGCTGTCGTTGTCGAGCCTGCACTGTGGCAGCAGATTATGGACGTACTCGAAGACGCAGATGATCGCGTTCTGGTGAAATCCCTGGCCTCTTCTCTGAGCAATCACCCGCGTGCGAGCGGCTCGATTTTGTGGAATGAAGTCGCTGGAGACTGGGCGTGACCTACGATGTGTGCCATCCACACAAGTCGTAGCCTGACCTCTGCCCGCTGAAACTGTCGCGCGCGCCTGCTGCGTTTCGGCAGCAGTATGCGATACGGGCCAGGATGGAGGGAATCATCGCTACAAATCGTCGCGCGTCAGACCGGTACGTTTGGCGATACGCGCGAGCATCCGTGGGCCAATCTCTTCTGAGTCGTGAAACGCAAAAACGACATCTTCAAAACCGGCCCGCTCAAGGGTTTTGTGTGAACCAGTCGTCCGCTTTATGCGCCACCCGATCCGATGAAGCGCAGCGAGTACACGCCGAGCCTTTGTTGTTGGCCATTCGCTCATGCTGCGGCGGCAAACACAATCGGGTTCCACGTAGGAATTGCTTCGCCATGGTCGAGTCTTTCAGCCAGTGTGCGTAGCGCAAGCGCTTGCACGTGCGCAAGTGCTGCCTGCCTGGTGTTGCCGTACGCCAATACGCCGGGTAATTCAAGCACCTCGGCCATCCAGCGCCCATCAATCTCCTGCTCAATATCGATCGTGAAATGCATGCATACCTCCAGGGGC
>JAYUYF010000594.1:0-3254 GCA_043752605.1 Roseiflexaceae bacterium | reverse complement strand
CCCGTCGATGGTGATCGCGGCCGAGTGTTCGCCGCCTGAACACACAGAGGAACGAACAATGGAACGTGTCTGGTACCAACACTACGAGCGCGGCGTCGCCCATGATGTCGCGCATCAGCCGATCGCCCTCGCCGATCTGCTGGCCGAACGCGCGCGGACGTTTCCTAAAAAGGTGGCGACGCGCTTCCCGCTCAGTTATATGCTCGGAGACCGGCTGACGATTGGTGGCACGTTGACGTACGCCGAACTTGATGCGCACGTCAACCGCTTTGCCAATGCACTGCTTAAAATGGGTGTCAAAGCCGGTGACCGGGTGGCGCTGGTGCTGCCCAATTCGCCGCAGTTTGTGATCGCGTTCTTTGGTGCCATGCGGATTGGTGCGATCGTCGTTAATAATAATCCGACGTATACCGCCACCGAGCTCAAACATCAATTTGTCGATTCGGGTGCCGAGACGGTCGTGTTGCTCAATCTGTTTGTCCCGCGTGTGCGCGAAATCCAGGCGCAGACCAGCGTCAAACGACTGATCGTTGTGCATATTTTCGATCTGTTGCCCATGCCAGCTGCGTTGCTGGTCAAAGCCAAGCAAAAGCGCGATGCGGCCTGGGTTGACGTCACATCCGATGCCAGCACGTTCATGTTGAGCGATCTGCTCGCAGAATCGCCTGCTGCGTCGCCCGGCATCAAGGTCGATCCTTCGGCTACTGCGCTGTTGCAGTATACTGGCGGCACCACCGGCATCCCAAAAGCCGCGATGCTCACCCACAACAATCTCATCATCAATGCCGCGCAGGCGCGTGCCTGGATCCCGGGTTGCAAACAGGGCGAGGAGCGCATGATGTGCGCCGCGCCGTTTTTCCACGTCTACGGGATGACGGTCTGCATGATCGTCGGCATTTACATGGCCGCCGAGCTCGTGATCACGCCCAACCCGCGCCCGATCAGCGGTGTGATGAAGATTATCGCAAAAGAGCGCTGTACGATCTTTCCTGGTGTCCCGGCAATGTATATCGGTATCATCAATAACAGCGATGTGAAAAGCTTCGATCTGACCTCGATCAAGGTCTGTATCAGCGGCTCGGCACCGCTACCCATGGAGGTTCAGGAGCGCTTTGGCGAGATTACCGGCGGGCGGCTGGTCGAGGGTTTTGGTATGACCGAGTGCTCGCCGGTCTCGCACGCCAATCCGATCAATGGGCTGCGTAAGCCGGGGTCGATCGGCATTCCCATCCCTGGTACTGATGCACGCCTGATCGATCTTGAAACTGGTGCGCCGCTGCCAATTCCCAGCGATCGTGAGGGTGAGCTGTGTGTGCGCGGGCCACAGGTGATGCAAGGCTACTGGAACCAGCCCGATGAGACCGCGCAGACCGTCGATGCCGATGGCTGGCTGCGCACGGGTGATATCGCGCGCGTCGATGCCGATGGCTACTTTTCGATCGTCGACCGCAAAAAGGATATGATTATCGCTTCGGGTCTCAAAGTGCTGCCGCGCGAGGTCGAAGAAGTGCTCTTCACCCACGATGCGATCGTCGAGGCGGTAATCTGCGGCATTCCGAATGCGGCGCGTGGTGACGATATGGTCAAGGCCTATATCGTCCTCAAAGAGGGTGCCAGCGTCACGCCGGCCGCGATCCGTAGCTTCTGTGCCGAGCGTCTGGCACCGCATAAGGTTCCGCGTGAGGTGGAGTTTCGCACCGAGTTGCCCAAAACGCTGGTGGGCAAGGTGCTGCGCCGTGCGCTGATCGAAGAAGAACAACGCAAACGTGCAGCACAGGTTTAGCCAGCTGTGAGCGCACCAATCTCGCTCGCCGAGCCACGCGCGCTCACCTGCCCGTCGTGCGCGCAGGTATCGACCCAGCCGGTCTGGCTGCTGCTGGATGTGCGCGAACGGCCCGATCTGGCTGCGCAGGTGCTGGCTGGCGATCTGGATCGGCTGGTGTGCCCGCACTGTGGTGCGCAGTTCACCGCGCCTGCACCGCTGCTGCTCCACGAAGCCCCGCACCAGTATGTGCTGTTCGCTGGTACACCGGGTGCTGCCGAAAATCAGATTCGCGATGAGGCCCGCGATCTGGTGGCGCGGCTCACCGCTGCGCTGCCCGAGTCGCGCCAGTTGCCATATCTCTCCGATCTGCATGTTTCCGAAGATCGCGATGGTCTGCGGCGCGCGTATACCCGCCGCGCGCGCCGCGCCGCCGCCCGTGGTGCGGCGCCTGGCACCCCGACCCCTGGCACCCCGACCCCTGGAGCAGCGCAGCTTGCTGCACTGCTTGCCACGCCCGCCACGCCGCCAGAGGCCGTACCGCAGCAAGCTGCGGCGCGTGACCACGATGAGGATTTATCCGCGCGCGGGGACGCCGCGCCCGAGCATGCCACGCCTGAAGCAGCGCAGCAGGCTGCGCTGGCCACTACGCCCGCTGCACCCGGCGATGCGCCCGCTGGAGCAGCACAGCTTGCTGCGCTGCTGCTCACCGCCGATAGCCCAGACGAAGCGCGGGATATCGTGCGCGCGCATCCCGCGCTCTTGCACATCGAGGCCGATGCCGCGCTCGATCGGCTGGCGGCCGATGCACGGCGGCGCGGCGATGATCCGATGGCGCACGCGTTGTCCGTCGCACGTTCGCTGCTCAGCGATCTGCGCAACGGGCGACCGCTCGCCGAACCGGTGGTTGATGCGTTTGTCGATGATCTGCCCGCCAGCCTGCCCGCCGCCGCGCTCGAAGCTGTGCTGCGCGCCGACACCGCCGAGACGCTGCGGCTGGCGGTCACCGATTACCCGGCACTGCTCGATGACCCCGCAGATGATGCGCTGTATGCGCTGGGCGAGACTGCCGCGCTCGAAGGCAATGACCACGCTGCTGCTGATCTCGACGTGCGCCGTGAACGGTTGCTGGCACTGCGCGCCGAGTTGCTCGACCGCGAGACGTTGCGGCGCGCAGCCCAGGCGCTCGTCCGCGCGCCCGATGCCGCAGCCTGCGATGTGGTGATCGCCGATTTCCCCGGCCTGCTGGCCACGGCGGCTCAGCCGGCGTTGGCTGCGCTCGCTGATGTTGCCCGCGCACAGGGTCGTGATCTGATTGCCACACTGCTCCGCGAGCGCGCCGATTTGTTGCGCACCGTGCGCGCAGGCCTGGAGGGCTCATGAGCGAATTTTTTCAGTTCCAGCTGCGGACACGCGTGCTCTGCAAACCCGGTCTGCTGCGCGAGGTTGGCCCCGATATCGCACAACTCGGCGCACAGCGGGCGTTTATCGT
>JAYUYF010000593.1:0-3255 GCA_043752605.1 Roseiflexaceae bacterium | reverse complement strand
GGCGCAAAGGCAGGTAGTGGGCGGGATATGTCTCGCCGCTACACGCCGGCCAACCAGGCCGCCGTATCGCGCGGGTGCGTAAAGCGGCGCGTGGTGAGATGGGCATACGCGGGTTGGAGCAGTTCACGGGGGAATGTGCGCTTGCGCTGGTAGTGGGTTTTGAGCGCAAACAGCAGCAGCGAATCACGGCGCAAGAACTGCGAGCGCCAGGTCTCGCGGTTGCCCGCCCAGAGTTCCTCGCGCGTGACAATCCGCCGCAGCGTGCGATTGAGCAGCCGCTGCATCGTCAGCGCCAGCGGGTAATCGAGCCAGATCACGGTATCCGAGCGCTGCCAGATCAGATCACGCGCGACGCTGTAGTTCCCGCCTGTCGTCCACGCCGCGCCTGCGATCGCCTGCGTCACACGTTCACGGAAGATCGGCGTGGCCACTGGCGTCCAGTTCGGTTCCCAGAACAGCGCATCAAGCTCGATGAACGGGTAGCCCAGCCGTGCCGCGAGTTGTTGCGCCAGCGTGGTTTTGCCCGTGCCAGGCGTGCCAATCACGGTAATACGGTGCATCTAACCAGCTATCAGTTTCTGCAAACATGCAGCAGGGGAGAGCACGACGATACCAGCTCGCGCATAATCTTTCGTATTACGCGTGACCACCGCATCAAGCTGGTGGCTGTTGGCAGCAGCAACTTGAACCGCATCTTCATAATCTTGCATCGGTACTGCAAGAGCCATTTGCATCGTATACTGGTCGAGTGTGCGATAAAGAGCGTATTGGTAAGCTCAGTAACTGCCCGACGTGCAATCTCAACGCCCTTGATTTTGCGCACGATGGAGAAAACGTTGACAGGCGAACAAGATCGAGAATGACGTCTGTATCGAAGAGTACGCGGATCACGAGTATTTCCGCAGCAAATACGTCGTGTAGTCATCCTTCTCCTCGAAGTCTGCCGTCATCTCTCCGTCGGTCTTTGCAATGCCGTGGATGCGGGCGAGCGACGACGGAGACGCCAGTCGAGGCTCCAGATCATCCTTCAGTGAACTGGTGAGCACCTCGAGCAATTCGAGCCGCTGGCGCAATGGTAACCGCCGCGCCTGAGTTGCAATATCTTGATACGTCACCACGTGCCTTCTTCAATCAGGCTGATTATACGCGAAATGATGTTCGTTTTGTAGTCTCAACGGAGGCCCACCATGCCCGCCCGCCCGCGCCTCGCCGCATTTCCCAAAGCATATATGGACGAACTGTGCGTCACGCGGACGCTCACGCTGCCGCAGTGGGTCGACATGGCCGCCACGCTGGGCGTCGATGGCCTGGAAATGTATACCGGCTTCTTCCACGACCCGACGCCCGCCGAGTTGCGCGATCTGCGCGCCCAGATCGCCGATCACGGCCTGGTGGTGCCGATGCTGTGCGCCTCGCCCGATTTTACCCGGCGCGACCCGGCCGCCCGCCAGCGCGAAATCGAGAAGCAGCGCGCAGCGATCGACCTGATCGCCAGCTTTGATGCGCCCGGTACGCGCACCTGCCGTGTGCTCTCGGGCCAGCGCCGCCCGGAGATTGGCATCGCAGAAGGCGTGCAACTGGTCGTCGCGTGTATCGAACAGCTGCTGCCGTATGCGGCCGAGCGCAATGTGGTGCTGGTGATCGAAAATCACTACAAAGATAATTACTGGACGCATCCCGAATTCGCGCAGCACCTCGCGGTCTTTCGCCAGATCGTCGAAACGATCGATTCGCCCTGGTTTGGGGTGAACTACGACCCATCGAATGCGCTGCTGGCGGGCGAAGAACCGCTCGACGTCCTGGATGCGGTCAAACATCGTATTGTCTGTATGCACGCCAGCGATCGTGGACTGGTGCCGGGTGCGACGCTCGATGATCTGCGGCGGCAGGAGGATGCGCCGGGCTACGCTGGCATCTTGCGCCACGGCGAGATCGGCACCGGGCTCAACGATTACCCGGCGATCTTCCGCACCCTGCACAGCGTGGGTTTTGGTGGTTGGGTCTCGATCGAGGACGGCGTGAACGGTATGGACGAACTCCAGCGCTCGGTGGCGTTTCTGCGTGCGCAGATCGCGGCGGTGTGGGGCGGGCAGTAGCAGGATTTTGCGCCGCTACTGGCCCACACCGCCGCCGTTTCCGCTTCCCGACCTAGCGTTGCTACTCCTTGCGCACGCGCAACTGGTTGTGCACATCGTGCACACCTGACATATCGTCGATAATCTCCGCCGCGTGGCGCTTGGTCCAGCGGCTATCGACGGTGCCGGTGAGCGTGACTTCGCCATTTTCCACCGTCACCTCGATATCGCTCGCATCGATATCGCCATGCTGCATCAGTCGTTCGCTCACATCCTCAAGAACGCGCTCATCCGAGCGCTTGTAGCCCTTCGGGCCGCGCCCACTGTGCGGGCCACGCTGCATGGCATTTGTCTCGTCACTGTTCGACCGCATACTGGATGATCGGCGGCCCTTGCTGTCTCGATCACGGTCGTCGCCATTGCCATTTTGGCTTCCTTCCATGCCCTGGCGGCTTATATCACCGCGTTCCGTGTCGTAGCTCGGTTGCTGATTACCGCGCATACGCTCGGTTTCATCGTCGCGCTCACTGGTCGAGCGCGTCATTCGCTCACGATTGTAGTTTCGGCTCGCCTGACTACGTTCGTCATCATGACTTCGTTGGTACGTCATTGTGTCCTCCTGATATGCTGAACGAACAACATTCTTCGCTCTGTAACATTCTTCGCTCTGTATGGAACATGTCAGTTCTCGCAAAGGTTGTGCCAGCAGATTTCCACGTTGCGCGAACTGGCACGTTTATTGCCGCGACCGGTGTAACCAGCGAAGCCTGGTGCAAACACAAAAGGAGACGTATATGTCAGTCGCACGAGTGATTGAAATTAGTTCAATTTCGGAGAAAAGCTTCGAGGATGCCATCCAGAAAGGCATTCATCGCGCAACGTCGACGCTCCGCAACGTTGAAGGTGCGTGGCTTAAGGATCAGAACGTGATGATTCGCGATGGCCAGATTACGGGGTATCGCGTCAACATGCAGGTTACGTTCGTCCTTGATGACAGTGCCGGCACCGACGACCCAGTGTAGGCGCAACCCGGACGGGGCGGGCGGGCGAGGCGTGGTAGGGACGTAGGGACGCAGCATGCTGCGTCCAACCTCGCCCGCCCCGCCGCCCCCGCGCATCCGGCCCGCGTCCGCCCCGTCCGCCCCGTCCGCCCCCGCCCACCCGTCCGCCCCGCCCCGGC
>JAYUYF010000592.1:0-3256 GCA_043752605.1 Roseiflexaceae bacterium | reverse complement strand
ATCACCGAGCAGTACGTTGGTGGCATTCGCCATCGAGGTAAAGCTACATTCGTTGAGGCCCTGGCCAGCCACTGGCCAGGCCGTGGGCCGCGCGTCATCGACAATTGCGTGGACATACGTCGGGTATTGCATCGTTCACCTCCCACTTCCATGATACCCTATACGTGACCACCCGTGTACGTGTATGGAGGCTAGCGAGGGCTGTGACATCCAAACTTTCTACCGTTCAGCGCATACTCGCTGGATCACCGCTTCGCCATCAGACCGGTGGCTGCCTGTTTGTACTGGTTCTGGTGCCGCTACTTGGCGTGGCGATGCTCGGTCACCTGACGCTCTGGATCACGTCGCTCGATGCGCTTGGCATCGCGTTTGTCGCCGCCACCCTCGGGCTTGTGGCCACGCTCCCGGCAATTGCATTGCTCTGGTATCTTGACCGGCGCGAGCGTGAGACAATCTGGATGGTCATCAGCGCGCTGCTCTACGGCGCAGTCGTCAGCACGGGGGTGTCAGCGCTCCTCAATGGCATCGGCTTCGGGTTTATCTCGGTTGGTCTCGATATCGTCGCAGGCGTCGACGCGCAGAGCCTGGCAGAGCTACTGGCCGCCGCGCTGATCGCGCCACCCGTCGAGGAGGCGGCCAAGGGTCTGGCGCTGATCGGGCTATTCTGGCTATTACGCGCCGAATTCGACAATGTGCGCGACGGGATCGTCTATGGCGGGCTGATCGGTCTCGGCTTCAATATCGCCGAGTATGCGTTATACGTGATGCAGGGCTATCTGATCAGCGGCACCGCACCGTTCGCCGAGCAACTTGCCACGCGGTTTGTGTTTCTCGGGATCAACGGTCACACGCTGTGGACGGCAATTTTCGGCGCATCGCTGGGCTACGCGCGCCAGGCCACCTCACGCATTGGGCGCGTACTTGGGCCGAGCGCGGGGTATGTCGTCGCAGTCGGCTCACACGCGCTCAACAATTCGGTCGGCATCTTTTTACTGGCGCTGATCCTGACGCTGGCCGGCTTTGATTTCGCGCAGGAGACGGTCATTATCCCGCCACTGGCGCTGTGGCTCGCCGCCGCGATCATGAACGGGCTGGTACAGTTTTTTGCCTATGTGATGCTGGCGATCGCGCTGATCCACAGCGCGCGTTGGGAGCGTTCGATCATTCGTGCGCAACTTGCAAATGAGGTGGGCGGCGCAGTGACACCAGAAGAATACGCGTTGTTACGCAGCGACACGCTGTTTAGCTCGCACCGGCTGCAGCGAATCACCGATCGGCGCGCGGCGGCGATTGTCAATGCGCAAAACGAACTCGCGTTTCGGAAGTGGCACGTGGCGCGCGATGGCGGCCAGATTGAGACCGACGTACTCGTTCACGCGTGGCGTACCGATATCAAACGGCTACGTACGAGCGTCTGACGGAGCCAGTTGACGCGTGTAGCGGGTTACAGTATAGTAAAAGTACCGTGCGGCGATGCTAGAACACGATGACCTGGCCGTGGTACCACAGCCAATCGCAGGGCAGATCGATGATCTGCTGGGAGCAGTGCGCAGGGGATGTTGGGCGGGCTTTGCGGGCTGTTCGGCGATCGTTAGTTCGCGGCGACCGCACCACGTTTGTGATGATGTACGCAAAGGAGATACTTGATGTTGAAGGGATTTCGCGATTTTGTCTTTCGCGGTAATCTGCTCGATCTGGCCGTGGCAGTGGTGATCGGCGCGGCATTCGGCGCGGTTGTTACGTCGCTGGTCGAGAATATCCTCACACCACTGATCAGCGCGATCGTCGGCGCACCCGATTTCAGCGCATTTATCCTCGGTCCGTTCCGCATCGGGTTGTTTCTCAATTCGATTGTCAGCTTTTTGCTGATCGCGGTTGCGCTGTATTTTATTGTCATCACGCCGGCCAACCGCATCCTGGCTGCGATGAAAAAGAATGAGAAGCCACCGTCTGCGCCAGAATTATCGACGCAAGAGAAGTTGCTGGCTGAGATACGTGATGAACTGAAGCGCCGCCCGCTGTAGATCTGGCTGGCCTCGTAGCTCGTACGGCGTGGCGTGGTGCGTCGCGCCGTCTGTATGTTTGTCGCGCGGGAAGAGAGAGTCGCATGAACTCCTGGTTTGCGCTGCTGCTGGGTGTTGTACTCGGCTGGCTTATCGAATGGGCAATCGACCGTGCATACTGGCGGCGGCGCGAACGCGAGCTTGACGACGATGTCAGGCGGCTGAGCGGCGAACTGAGCCAGGCACGCATCGCGCAGGAGCGCATGATCGCCGAGAAATCGGCGGCGCGCAATGCGCTCGAAGCGAGCACCAATGAACGCCAGACGATCCTGCGCGAACTGTCTCAGGCGCGCACAGCCGCCGAGCAGGCCGAGCGTGACCGCGACCAGATCGCCAGCGAGATGAGCGAACTCAGCACAGGACTCAACCAGCGTCGCACCGAGCGCACCACCCAGGAGCAGGCTCTCGCCGCCGCACACGGCGAGCTGGAGACCGCGCGCCGAAGTATCACGGAAGCCGAAGCTGAGCGCATACGCCAGCGTACCACGATCGGTGAACTGCGCGCCGAACGCGAGCAACTCTCGTTTGAAGTCGCCGCGCTGCGCAACGCCTTCGCTGCTGCGCGCGATGAGCGCGCCGCGTTGCTGGCCGAAGCCGATGCGCGCAGCGCAGACCTGACCGCACAGTATGCGGCGGCAGCCCATGCCGAAGAGATGCACGCCGCACTGCGCGCGGAAGCCGAATCGCTGGCGCACAGCCTCGCGCGCCTCAGGGCAGACCGCGCGGATGACACTGCGCTGCTCGCCGAGCTCGAGACGCTGGACACCACACTCCAGCAGGCGCAGAACGCGCGCGATGTGCTACTCACTGACGCGCCGCACTCCCGCGATGCGGCGCGTCAGTGAGCCAGCAATCACCCGATTTTGCCCCCCCGCCCGGTCGCGCGCCGCCGGTCGAGGCGGCCACGCCGCCCGCCGCCCGCACTGCGGCGCGCTGGCTCGGCTACGACTGGTTTAAGGCGCTGGTGCTGCTGGTTCTGTTGTTGCTGCTCGCCGGGCTCGGTGCTGGTGCATCGGCACCACAGGTGGCCGTCGTGCCGACGCCGGTGCCCACTGGTGTGCTGCCCACACCAGTACTGGTGGTACTGCCAGTACTCAACAGCGATACCGTGCTGATGGCTGGTCAGGTGCTGCTCAGCGGGCGTGGTCAGCCCGGTGCCCAGATCGAGTTGTTTGTCGATGGTGCCGCACGGG